>NZ_JBEORG010000027.1:0-110830 GCF_040302145.1 Spirillospora sp. NPDC127506
TACTGCATGGGAGACTGTGTGGGAGAGTAGGACGCCGCCGGACTCATATTACGGGGAAGGGCCTCGCCGATCGGCGGGGCCCTTTCTCATTTCTCGTGTTTGACGTGAAGACTCAGGCGGGGCATCAGATGTTCCCCATGCCCCGCGAGAAGGCCAGGACCTGAATGGCATTTCCAGGTGCGCGTCCAAGACTGGGCGCGGCGTCAAGGCTTCATGAGCGCCTTGGCGTAGTTGGCCAGCGAACGGTTGTAGCGCGGCAGATGCCGTGACAGCGCCTCTAGGGCGAGGCCGGCGGCTTCCCGTTCGCGTCCGAGGTCGGTGAGTGCGAGAGCCAGGAACGCGGTGACGGCGTCGTCGAGTTCGTCCGAACGCGCCCCCCCGCTCCGCGGTCAGAAGGGCCGCGCTCTCTTCGGCCCGGCCGAGATTCCGCAGGGTGCTCGCGTACTGGATCGTCGCGCTGCGGCGGCGGTCCTCGGGCAGTCCGGCGGCGAACGCCCGCCGGTAGTGCGCGGCGGCCTCCGACTCCCGGTCGATCGAGTCGTAGGCCGAACCCAGCTCGTACTCGGCGACCGCATCGCCTTCCGGCAGCTCATCGGTCAGTTCCTTGACCTTCGCGAGGAAGTCGGCGGGTTCGTGGTCGTCGAAAGCAGCCCAGAGGTCGGCCATCCGCCGCTCCCAGTCCGCCCCTGGAGTGATCATGGACCTCAGCATAGGGGCGGACCGCGTGATACCGGTCAGGGCGGGCGGCGCAACGGTAGTGCAACGTGCGGTAGGGCAGGATTGGTCCGCTCGGCCGCGGCCGGGATCATGGCCGCGCCGGTGCCAACCCACACATCTGCACCGGCGTGGCCACCCCGGCGCCTGCGTGGGAGCGTGCCCAAGGGGACGCGATGAGGCCCGCCGCCGCCCTACGACCCGCGTCATCGCCAACGTCACCGCGCTGTTCATGCCTGCCGAGGCTCAGTAATGATCGGCGCGGTACCGGGAAAGCCGGATCTCGTATCCGGTCTCCCCGCCGGCATGGGTGAGTGCGCGGCCGGTGCTGCTGTCGACGTTCCAGAGCCAAGGCTGGACGAACCGGATGGGCGCTCCCGCGGGTGCCGAGCCGATCGCCTCTTTCACCTCAAGCCGCAGCCGCTGCAGTTCCTCCAGCCCGGCGCCCAGGTAGTTCAGTGCCCGCTGGCGCCCGTCCCGGCTTGTGGCCTCCGCGAGCGCGACCGCCTCCTTGACGGGGTCATCGCTCTCGGCGGTCTTTGGACGCTGTCCGTGCGACCATCGACTGCCGATACAGCCGATCGCCTCGACGAGCAGCTTCACCGCTTGCCGCTGCATTCGATCCCCGTCGCCCCAGGTGTCGGTGATGAGCGGAAGGACCTGGCGCCATGTGACGTGGGCGAGTTGCGCGTCACCGGATGCGGGCCGCGTCCACGCCATCTCCGGAGTGAGGTACGTCAGGTGGACGCGGCACGATGGGTAGTGGTGGCGGGCAAGCCGCAAGTAGGTCGGTATCTGCGCGGGACGGTGGCTGGACGCCTCGGTCTTCAACTCGATCATCCAGAGCCGGTCTTCCCACATCAGCGCGTGGTCGGGCGCCGCGCCCGCCTCCTCGTCATTGCGCTTGGCCAGCTCGAATTCGTCGACGAACGTTGGTCGCGCTGACCATTCCGCGGTGCCGAAACAGAGGGCGTCCAGAGCCGAGAGATACTCGACGCCCTTCGTGCTCGGCTCATTGCGGCTGTTCCACGGCGGATACGGGCCGTCGAGGATCAGCATGGTCAGAAGTCGCTGGCAGTACTCTTCCCGGCCGAGTTCCAGAGTCCGGAGTCGGCGTAACGCCTCTTCTTCGATCGCCACCGCATCAATTTACGCCGCCCCTTCGGTGCTCGCGGAGAGTTCGCCGATTGCGCCTTCTCCTGAGCCGAGGAATTGTCAGGCCCCGTCCGTGGGAGCCGCGCCGATCCAGCGGCGGTAGGCGTCGATGTCGACGTTGCCGCCGCACACGATGGTGACCACGTGCCGGCCGGCGAAGCGTTCGCGGTCTTCGAGGATCGCCGCGACGCCGAGCGCGGCCGACGGTTCGACGACGAGGCCGGCGTGGTCGAAGAGCGTCCGCATGCCGGCGATGATCGACGCCTCCTCGACCAGGACGGCGTCGTCGGCGACCACGAGCAGATCGTCCAGGACGGCCGGGATGGGGCGCCGGCCGGCCACGCCCTCGGCGATGGTGTCGGTCGAGTCGGTGGTGACGACCCGCCGCCGGTGCCACGAGCGGGTCATCGCCGGCGCGCCGGCCGGCTGGACGCAGACCACCTCGACGCCGGGCGCCAGGTCCTTCAGCACGTGCCCCACGCCGGTGGCCAGCGCCCCACCGCCGAGAGCGATCAGCACGGCGTCGAACGGCGGCGCCGCCTCCACCAGTTCCAGGCCGATGGTCGCCGCGCCCTCGCAGGTCTCGATGTCCAGGCTGTCCTCGACGAGCCTGATGCCGTCGTGCCGCGCGGCGGCCGCCGCGCGTTCGCGGGCCATGTCGAAGTCGCCGTCGACCAGCTCCAGCCTGGCGTCCAGTGCGCGGATGCGGTCGAGCTTGGCGGCGGGCGCGAAACGGGACGCCACGACGGTGACGTCGAGCCCCCGGCCGCGGCCCGACCAGGCGAGGGCCTGGCCGAGGTTGCCCGCGCTGGCGCACACCACGGCGCTCGGGCCCTCGGCGGCGAGCCGGCTCGCGATCACCTCGGTGCCGCGGGCCTTGAAGCTGCGCACCGGGTTCGCCGTTTCGAGCTTGATGCTCACCGCGCACCCGAGTACGGGCTCCAGCGCTTCACAGCGGTACAGCGGAGAGTCGAGGAAGATCGGGTCGATGACCTGGCGGGCCGCCCGGATCCGGGCGGTGTCGAGGCGCGTCTCATGCACGACATGTCAGCGTAACGCCGCTGATGCCGTCTCCCGGGGGGCGCGCGTCGTCGGTGGAGCGGAGTACGTCCGGTCGCTGTGGCAGTCGATCGGCGTGCTCGTGATGGGACGGAACCGCCTGTGGGTCTTGCCCGCCGAGCACGGCGGGCAAGACCCGGCAGGCTTCACGTCAGCACTTCACCCAGTAGCCCGGATCGGTCTCCTTGATGCTGCTGGTGGTGAACACATTCCACAGCCCGAGGTTCTGGTTGGAGCCGTTGGCGTAGGTGTAGCCCATCGACTGGTGTGCTCGTCCGGCGGTGGTGTGCGCATAGTTGGACGCCGTCACACAGGCGGAGGTCTCCGTGGGCGTGGGCGTCGGAGTCGTGGGCGGAGTCGTGGTCGGCGTGGTGGTCGGCGTCGGTGAGGCGCTGCCGCCGCTCATCGCCTTGACCATGTTGACGACGGCCGTCATCTGCGGGCCGGTCTTGAGCGGGTACTGCGCGGACTGGTAGCCCCACCAGTCCCAGCAGCCGCGCGGGTTGCTCAGTCCCGACGCGGTCGCCTGCGGATACAGGACGATCATGGCGTTCGTGTCGGCGTACTCGTTGAGATAGGCCTTGTCCATGAACGTGTCGCCGATGTTGCCGTAGTACTGGTAGCAGCCGTGCAGCGCGACCATCAGCTTGCAGGACGACTGCTCGCAGGCTTGCGGGACGTAGGCGAACCCTTCGCCGCCCATGCTGATGGACGAGGCGTTCCCGCCGGGCACGTAGGCGTTCTGGTCGAACTGCACCAGCCGCCCGGTCGGGGACGAGGCGGCGGGCTGCACCGTGCCGAACAGGTGGCCCAGCATGTCCCCGACCGGGTCCCCGCCGCAGTCGTTGATCCAGGGCGACTGCGTGACCGAGCAGGAGCCGGGGCCGATGGGGCTGACCCAGGCGTGCCCGGCGGGTGAGTCGTGGTCGTAGACGACGTCGGCGCCCAAGTCGCGGTAGTAGGCGGCCAGGTCGTCGTTGACCGCCTCGGCGACGGTGGTGTCGGACGTGCCGTGGTACAGCCACACCGGGTCGCCCGACAGGTTCGCCACCGGGTCGACCGTGCCGGCCGCGGCGCGGTCGCGGGTCAGCTGTTCGAGCTGCGCGGGGGTCTTGCGCGGCAGGTACGTCGCCATGCAGGCGTTGAGCGCGGTGCTCAGGCTGTTCTGCGCGCAGTCGTAGGCGCCGGCGGAGAAGATGCCGGCCCCTTGGAACAGGGACGAGTAGGCGACATGGAGCTGGTTGGCCATGAATCCGCCGGACGACACCCCGCTCACATAGGCGGCGCTGATGTCGTACTCGGCGAGCGGGGCGGTGGTCGGCGGCGGGACGTCGGCGTGGACGACGGACAGCGAGGTCGTTGCCAGGGCTGCGGCCGCGGCGGCGGCCCAGAGCCCCTGCCTGATCCTCAGGCGCATCGGAACTCCCGGGGGTGGGGTGGGTGCCGTCATCGTCGGCAGCCCGCGCATCGCCTGCCAGATCGCGCGAGAACACAATCCCGGAGATCAACATGGCGGCGGTCCCCACGCCCCGACCCGCCGCCGGTTTCGGGCACGGCCTCGCAGCGGGCGCGGTGAAAACGGCGGGGCGTGCGGCGGGGACGCCGTAGGCTGCACAGGTGACTGAGAAGCTTTGGCGGATCGAGCCGTCCGGGCCGCTGCGCGGGGACGTCACCGTGCGGGGGGCGAAGAACGCGGTCAGCAAGCACATGGTCGCGGCGATGCTGGGAGACGGGCCGAGCACGATCGGCAACGCGCCCGACGTCGGCGAAGTCGGCATAACCGCGGGCATGCTGGAGCACGTCGGGATGACGGTGGAGCGCTCCGGCGGCGAGGTGACGGTCGTGCCGGGGCCGGTGTCGGACCCGAGCGTCGGCAAGGCGTTCACCGGGCTGAACCGCATCCCGATCCTGATGCTGGGGCCGCTGCTGCACCTGGCGGGCGAGGCGTTCGTGCCGCTGGTCGGGGGCGACCCGATCGGCAGGCGCCCCGTCGACTTCCACGTGGACGCGCTGCGCGCGTTCGGAGCCGAGATGACCCACGCGCCCGACGGCATTCACGCCCGCGCGTCGCGGCTGGTGGGCGCGCGCATCGAGCTGCCCTACCCGAGCGTCGGCGCGACCGAGACCGTCCTGCTGGCGGCGGTGCGGGCGCGCGGGAAGACCGTCATCCGCAACGCGGCGACGGAGCCGGAGATCATCGAGCTGGCGCTGTTCCTGCAGCGGATGGGCGCGCGGATCTCCTTCGCCCCCGACCGGAGGATCGTGGTCGAGGGCGTCGAGCGGCTCAGCGGCGCCCAGACCAGGCTGGACGGCGACCGGATCGAGGCGTTCTCCTACCTGGTCGCGGGCCTGGTGACGCGGGGAGAGGTGCGGGTGCACGGCTGCCCGCAGGACCGGCTCGTCACCGCGATCACGACGCTGACCCGGATGGGCGCGGAGTTCGAGATCACCGACGACTGGATCATGGCGTCGGCGCCGGACGGGCTGCATCCGGCGGCGGTGCAGACCGACACCCATCCGGGGTTCGCGACCGACTGGCAGACGCCCCTGATGGTGCTGTTCACGCAGGCCGAGGGCATGTCGGTGCTGCACGAGACCGTGTACGAGAACCGGCTCGCGTACGTGCCGGCGCTGCAGAGCATGGGCGCCGAGATCGAGGTGTACGACACCTGCCTGGGCGGTCCGGCGTGCCGGTACCACGACACGGCGGCGCTGCACTCGGCCGTCGTGCGGGGGGTCACCAAGCTCCGCGGCGGGGACGTGACCATGCCCGACATCCGCGCCGGGTTCTCCGCGGTGCTGGCGGCGGCGGTCGCCGAGGGGCCGTCCACGCTGCGGGGCGTCCACCACATCGAGCGCGGCTACCACCGCCCGGTGGAGCAGTTCCGGAAGCTGGGCCTCGCCCTCCGGGAGGGTTAGCGGACGACCTCGGCGCTCGGCCAGGTGAACGTGAGCGCGCCGCCGACCGGCAGGTCGTGCCAGAGCGGCGCCAGCTCGTCGAGGCGGTCGAGGACGCGGCCGACGACCGCCGCGTCCTCGGCCGGGACCGGTGTCCCGCGGGCCCACTCGGGCGTCGCGGCCCCGGCCCGGCGCCGCCAGGCGACGTCGCACAGGCCCGCCAGGTACTCGGACCTGGCCATGTCGCCGCGATCGGCCCTGCTCAGGGACGCCTCCCGCTTCTTCAGCCGGCGCTGCTCCCGGGCCCGGCGGCGCCGGTCGCCCGGCGTCTCGACCGTCTCGAAGAAGCCGCCGCCGCCGGCCGCCGCGCGCCCGAACACCCCCGACTCCAGGCCCAGCTCCGCCTCGGCCAGGTAGTGGACGAGGTCGTGCGGGATGTGGTCGTCGTAGCCGGGTGCGGGATCCATCCGGCGCGGCTGCCGCCCGGGCAGGATGACGACGGTGGCGTACCGGCGCTCACCCGTCCGTTCGAAGCGCACGTCCATGCGGTCAGGCTAGGCCGCGCCGTCCCGGGCGCGCATTCCGTTTTCCGGCCGCTCCTTACCCGGTGATGGCCGAAACCTACAAGACCGGTGCGCGTCCGGCGGTCAGGCTGGAGGCATGGACATCGACAAGGCATCCGACTTCATGGCCACGCACGCCCGCCCGCTCGACCGGCGCCGTTTCGAGCTGCTGATCGGCGAGGGGGACAGGGACGCGCTGCTGGCCGCACTGAACGCCTACCGCAATCCCGACGGCGGCTACGGGCACGGCCTCGAACCCGACCTGCGGTCGCGGACGAGCCAGACGGGCCCGGCCCTGCACGCGTTCGAGGTCTTCGAGGAGCTGGCCCCGGTCACCGCCCCGGAGGCCGTCGCGCTCTGCGACTGGCTGGAGTCCGTGACCCTCCCGGACGGCGGCATCCCGTTCGCGCTGCCCATGCCCGATCCGGTTGGGTCTGCACCGTTCTGGACGGGCGCCGACGCGGAGACGTCCTCGCTGCAGATCACCGCGGTCGTCGCGGCGATGGCGCACCGGGTCGCCGCCCACGATGAGGCCGTCGCCAAGCACCCCTGGCTCGACCGCGCGACGCGCTACTGCCTCGACGCCGTCCGGAAGAGGGACGAGCTGCACGCGCTGGAACTCTCGTTCGCCATCTGGCTGGCCGACGCGATCGAAGACCGCGAAACGCTCCGCCTGCTCGGCCGGCACATCCCGGAGAGCGGCCTCGTGCACGTCCAGGGCGGGCTGGAGGACGAGATGATGAGGCCCCTGGACTTCGCCCCCTACCCCGGACGCCCCGCACGCGCCCTCTTCAAGGAGGACCTCGTGCGCGCCGAACTGCGGCGCCTCGACGAGCAGCAGCAGGACGACGGCGGCTGGCGCGTCGACTTCGCGAGCTACTCGCCCGCCGCCGAGCTCGAATGGCGCGGCTACGCGACCGTCAAGGCCGTCTCCATCCTGACCCGCGACCCGGAGCGCTGAGCGCCCGGAAAGGCGCGATTCGGCTCCGTGGCGGGGGCGCGGGCGCGTGGGATCCTTGAGCCGCAGTTCGTATCCGACGGCTCCGGAGGCTCCCGATGGACAACGGCCCGGGCTACACGGCGCTCACGCCGCTGGCGTTCCTGAACAGGTCGGCGGAGGTCTTCCCGGACAAGACCGCCTACGTCTACGGGGACCGCAGGGTCGCCTACGCCGAGTTCGCCGCCGAGGCGACGCGGCTCGCGAACGCGCTGCGGGCGTCCGGGGTCGAACCCGGGGACCGCGTCGCCTACCTGGCGCCGAACGTCCCCGAGCTGCTCGTCGCCCACTTCGCCGTGCCGCTGGCCGGGGCCGTCCTCGTCGCGATCAACACGCGCCTCGCCCCGGAGGAGATCCGCTACATCCTCGAACACTCGGGGGCCCGGGCACTGGTGGCGGACGCGGGCCTGCACGCGTCCATCGCGCCGATCGCGGACGGGCTGCCGCAGGTCGTCACGGTCCCGGCGGCGGGCGCGGAGCCCGACCCGGCGGTGGGCGGCATCACCTACGACGAGCTGCTCGCCCGCGGCTCCGCCGAGCCGCTGCCCTGGGACGTCCCGGACGAGAACGCCGCCATCTCGATCAACTACACGTCCGGGACCACGGGACGGCCCAAGGGCGTCGTCTACACGCACCGCGGCGCCTACCTCAACGCGCTCGGCGAGGTCGTGCACTCGCGGCACACGCCGGACAGCGTCTACCTGTGGACGCTGCCGATGTTCCACTGCAACGGCTGGTGCACGCCGTGGGCGCTCGCCGCGATCGGCGGGACCCAGGTGTGCCTCCGCGCCGTCGCCGCCGGGGAGGTGTGGCGGCTCATCGACACCGAGGGCGTCACCCACCTCAACGGCGCCCCGACCGTGCTGGTGGCGATCGCGAACGCGGCGGAGGCGCACCCCCTGGAGCGGCCGCTGACCGTGACGACGGCGGGTGCGCCGCCCAGCCCGACGATCATCGGGCAGATGGAGGGGCTCGGCGCGAGCATCGTGCACGTGTACGGGCTGACCGAGACCTACGGGCCGTACTCGGTGTGCGAGCCGCAGCCCGGGTGGCCGGTCCTGGCCGCCGGCGACCGGGCGCGGCTGCTGGCCCGGCAGGGCGTCGGGATGATCCAGACCGACGGCCTCCGGGTCGTCGACGACGCCATGAACGACGTCCCGGCCGACGGGGAGACGCTCGGCGAGATCGTCATGCGCGGCAACAACGTGATGAAGGGCTACCACCGGGACGAGGAGGCCACCGCGGAGGCGTTCCGGGGCGGCTGGTTCCACTCCGGCGACCTCGGCGTCCGGCACCCGGACGGCTACGTCGAGCTGCGCGACCGGTCCAAGGACATCATCATCTCCGGCGGCGAGAACATCTCGACGGTGGAGGTCGAGCGGGCCATCGACTCCCACCCGGCCGTCCTGGAGGTCGCCGTCGTCGCGGTGCCGGACGAGAAGTGGGGCGAGCGGCCCAAGGCGTTCGTCGTGCTCCGCGACGGGCAGGCCGCGACCGAAGCCGAGCTGGTCGAGCACGTCCGCGCGAGCCTCGCCCGGTACAAGGCGCCCGACACGGTGGAGTTCGTGACCGAGCTGCCGAAGACGTCCACCGGCAAGATCCAGAAGTTCCAGCTCCGCGAGCGCGCGTGGGCGGGCCGCGAACGCCGCGTCCAGGGCTGAGGAACCCTTGCCGCATCGGGCCTCCCGGGGGCGTGAGGACCGATGGTTCCGGGGAAGTGTTCCCTGGGCGAGGGCCGGGCAGCCGGCCGTCCGTGGAGAGGGGAGCGTGATGGCGCCCACCGAGAGGCCGACCGGGAACGTGCTGATCGTGGGGGCCGGCCCGACGGGGCTCCTGCTGGCCGGGGACCTGGCCGCGGCCGGAATCGCCTGCACGGTGCTGGAGCGCCGCGCGGAGGAGACGGCCAACCTGACGCGGGCGTTCGCCGTGCACGCCCGCACCCTGGAGATGCTCGACCAGCGCGGCCTCGCCGACGAGCTGATCGCCACCGGGACGAGCGTCGGGACGCTGCGGCTGCTCGGCTCGACCGCGCTCGACCTCTCCCATCTGCCGGGGCGTTTCCCGTTCGTCCTCGTCACGCCGCAGTACGAGACGGAACGCGTCCTGCGCGGGCGGGCGCTGGCGGCCGGCGCGGAGATCGTGCACGGCGCCGAGGCCGTCGCGCTGCGCCAGGACGCGGCGGGCGTGGACGTCGACGTGCGCACGGCCGGCGGCGGGACCGAGACGCGCCGCGCGTCCTACGTCGTCGGCGCCGACGGGGTCCGCAGCACCGTCCGGCGGGAGCTCGGGCTGCCGTTCCCCGGCCGGGCGGCGGTGCGGTCGGTGATGCTCGCGGACGTCCGGCTGGACGAGCCGCCCGCCGGCGTCCTCACCGTGGGCGCGGTCGGCGACGCGTTCGCGTTCATCGCCCCGTTCGGCGACGGCTGGTACCGGGTCATCGCCTGGAACCGGCGGCACCAGGCCGCCGACTCCGAACCCGTCGACATGGCCGAGCTGCGGGAGGTGGTCCGCCGCGCGCTCGGCGCCGACCCCGGCATCCGCGAACCGCGCTGGACGTCCCGGTTCCACAGCGACGAGCGGCAGGTCCCCCGCTACCGGGTGGGACGGGTGTTCCTGGCCGGGGACGCCGCGCACGTCCACTCCCCGGCGGGCGGGCAGGGCATGAACACCGGGATGCAGGACGCGGCGAACCTCGGCTGGAAGCTCGCCGCCGAGCTGTGGGGCTGGGCGCCGTCGTGGCTGCTCGACAGCTACCACGAGGAGCGGCACCCCGTCGGGCGGCAGGTGCTGCGGGGCAGCGGCGCGGTGCTGCGGTTCGCGCTCGCCGAGCCGCGCTGGCTGCGCGCCGCGCGCGCCGGCGCCGCGTGGGCGGCGACCCGCGTCCGGCCGGTCGCGCGGCGGCTGGCCGGGGCCGTCTCCGGCATCGACATCGCCTATCCGGCGCCGCGGGGCGCGCACCCGCTCACCGGGCGCCGCGCCCCCGACGTGCCCCTCGCCGGCAGCCCGGCGCGGCTGTACGAGCTGCTCGGCGACGGGATGTTCGTCCTGGTCGTCGCCGCGAACGACCCGGCGGTCACCTACCTGGCGACCAAGCGGTGGGCGGGCCGCGTGCACTGCGCCCTGGCCGGGGGCGCCACCCGCACGACCGCGCTGGTCCGCCCGGACGGCTATATCGTGTGGGCCACCGACGAGACCGCGCCGGACCGGCGCGCCGCCGAGATCCGCGACGCGCTGAACCACTGGTGCGGGCAGCCCGCCGACCGGGCCGTGCACGAACCGCGCCGCGTCGGGGGCGTCCCGGCGAACGAGAACGAGCGGAGGACCTGACATGGCGGACCGAGCGGAGAGCCGCAACGTCGCCCGCAAGCTGATCGCCTCGCACCTGGTGAGCGGCGAGATGACGCCCGGCACCGAGATCGGGATCCACGTCGACCAGACGCTCACCCAGGACGCGACCGGCACGATGGTGATGCTGGAGCTGGAGGCCCTCGACCTCGACCGGGTCAAGACGGACGTCTCCGTCCAGTACGTCGACCACAACCTGCTGCAGGCCGACGAGCGCAACATGGCCGACCACATCTTCCTGCGGTCCGCCGCCCGCCGGTACGGGCTCTGGTACTCCAAGCCCGGCAACGGGGTCTCGCATCCGACCCACATGCAGCGGTTCGGGGTGCCGGGCGCCACGATGGTCGGCTCCGACTCCCACACCTGCGCGGCCGGGTCGCTCGGCATGCTCGCGATCGGCGTCGGCGGGCTGGAGGTCGCGATGGCGATGGCGGGCGAGCCGCTGCACGTGACGATGCCGGAGATCTGGGGCGTCCGGCTCACCGGGGAGCTGCCGCCGTGGCTCAGCGCCAAGGACGTGATCCTGGAGATGCTGCGCCGGCACGGGGTGCGCGGCGGCGTCAACCGGATCATCGAGTACCACGGGCCCGGCATCGCGTCGCTGACCGCCATGGACCGGCACGTCATCGCCAACATGGGCGCCGAGCTGGGCGCGACGACGACGGTGTTCCCCTCGGACGAGCGGGTCCTGGAGTTCCTGCGCGCCGAGGACCGCGCGGACGACTTCACCGGGATCACCGCCGATCCGGGCGCGTCCTACGACGTCGCCGACGAGATCGACCTGTCGTCGCTGGAGCCGCTGATCGCCCGCCCCAGCTCGCCCGGCGACGTCGTCCCGGTGCGGGAGGTCGCGGGGGAGGAGGTCCACCAGGTCGTCGTCGGGTCGTCGGCGAACCCCGGGCTGCGCGACTTCGCGTCCGTCGCGGCGATCGTGAAGGGCCGCCAGGTGCACCCGCGGGTGTCGCTGGACGTGAACCCCACGTCGCGGCAGATCCTCGTCGACCTGACCCGGATGGGCGCGACCGCCGACCTCGTCCAGGCCGGCGCGCGCATCCACCAGACCGGCTGCATGGGCTGCATCGGCATGGGGCAGGCGCCCGCGATCGGCCGCAACAGCCTGCGGACCGTCCCGCGCAACTTCCCCGGCCGCTCCGGCACCAAGGACGACCGGGTCTGGCTGTGCTCGCCGGAGACCGCCGCTGCCGCCGCCCTCACCGGCCGCATCACCGACCCGCGCGACTTCGGCATGGAACCGCCCGCCGTCCGGCTCCCGGACAGGTCCAGCGTCAACATCGCCATGCTCGAAGCGCCGCCGCCCGAGGACGAGGCGCGCGGCGTCGAACTGGACAAGGCGCCCAGCATCGGCGTCCTGCCCGAGCTCGACCCGCTCCCGGACGAGTTCGAGATCCCCGTCGCCATCAAGGTCGGGGACGACGTGTCCACCGACGAGATCCTCCAGGCGGGCGCGCGGGCGCTCCCGTTCCGCAGCGACATCGCGCGGCTCGCCGACTTCACGTTCATCCAGCTCGACGAGGGCTACCCGGAGCGCGCGCGGCGGGCCGGGCCGCACGCCGTCGTCGGCGGCCGCAACTACGGGCAGGGCTCGTCCCGCGAGCACGCCGCGATCGCGCCGCGCCACCTGGGGCTGCGGCTCGTCCTGGCCCGCGGCTACGCGCGGATCCACTGGCAGAACCTCGTCAACTTCGGGATCCTGCCGCTCGAATTCGCCGACGGCGCCGACTACGACCGGGTCGAGCAGGGCGACGTGCTGCGCGTGGCGAACGTCCGGGACGCGCTGAAGGCCGGAAACGAGATCGAGGTCCGCAACACCACCAAGGGCGAGACGTACCGGGCGCGGCACCGCCTGTCCGCGCGCCAGCGCGACCTGGTCGCCGCCGGCGGCCAGATCCCGCTGCTCCGCGAACGCGCCGGCTAGTAGCGGCGCTCCTCGCGGCCGTAGCCGAGCTCCTCGGCGACGTCCGCGACGTTGGCGTACTCGCGCTTGGGCAGCGTCCGCAGCTGCTCGACCGCCTCGTCGGGGGCGCCGGCCTCGGCCGCGTGCCGGACCAGCTCGTTCGGGCGCGCCGGATAGCCGACCCCGGTGAGCATCCGGGCGAGCGCGCTGCGGCTCGCGACGTCCCGCGCGCTCATCCCGGGCGGAGCGCCCTCGCGCTCGTCGGCGGCCGCGCGGGTCGGGTCCGCGGGGTCGTCGTCGGAGAACGGCTCGGTCTCCTTGAACTCCTCCGCGTGCGTGGGATGCCCGCCGCTGACCATGCCCCGCGTCTCGTGGACGATCTCGTCGTCGACCTTCGGGCTGTGCTTGTCGCTCATGTCAGGCATGGGGGGAGCGTTCCCGGGCGCCCGTGCCCAAACATGCCGCCGATCTTGGGAGTGCATCAGGACGACAGGCGCATGAGGCGCAGCACGCGCCGCACCAGCGAGTTCCCCCCGGCCTCCTCCGGCGCCCTCTCCTCGGCGGGCTCCTCCGCGTCGCCCGGCGCGGCGGCCCGCGGGTCCGGCGCGGCCTGCGCCACCTCGTAGATGACCGGCAGCGACCGCAGGCCGCGCATCAGCGGGGACGACCGCCACGGGAGCTGGTCGGCGGGCAGTGCGAGGCGCAGCGAGGAGAACCGGTCGAACAGCCGCTCCACCGCGATCGTCGTGATGGCGGTGGCGAGGTCGCGGCCGAGGCAGGCGTGCGGCCCCGCGCTCCAGGCCAGGTGGGCGCGGGAGCTGTAGATGGAGTCCGGCGTGGTGGACGTGGTGAACGCCGGGTCGAGGTGCGCGGCGGCGGGCGACACCATGACCGGGTCGCCGGCGGCGATCTGGAACCGGCCGATGCGCACGTCGGCCTTCGCCCAGCGGAACGACAGGTTCGCCATCGGCGGGTTCGCGGCCGCCGCGCGGTTGATCGCCTCCTGGATCATCCCGGCCGACATGCTGTCGCCGGCCCCGGTGTCGCCGATCAGCACCTCGGTGATCGTGTTGCAGATCAGCGTGCCCGTCACGTCGCCGACGAGCCCGGTCATCATCGCCATCTCGCCGGTCAGCTCCTCGGCGGTCAGGTCCGGGACGGCGGCGAGCATGAAGGACGGCAGGTCCGCGCCGGGGGAGGCGACCCGCGCCGCGCACACGTCCGCGACCCGGGCGACCAGCCGGGCCGACGCCTCCTGCGCCTCCGGGCCGGCGTCCATCACCCGCCACAGGTCGATGATCAGCTCGTCGTCGCCCTTACCGCCGGTGCCGAGCAGCCGCCCGATCACCATCAGCGGCAGCGGCCGCGCGTACTGCGCGGACAGGTCGGCCCAGCCGGACGGGCCGCCGTTCTCCGACAGCACGGTGATCAGCTCGTCGGCGTGCCGGCGGACGGCCTGCTCCAGCGACTTGGCCTCCGGGCGGGTGCGGTCCTGGAACGGCCGCAGGCCCGCGCTCCACGCGCTGCGCAGCCGGGTGGAGTCGGCGCCGTCGCGGAACCCCGCGTTGTCGGACTCGACCACGGGCAGCATCGGCCAGTCCGCCGGGACGGCCCCCTCCCGGTACTGGCGCCAGTTCTCGACCCGCCTGCTCCAGACGCCGCGGGTGTCGCGCAGGATGTCGAGCGTCTGCGGGTAGCCGATCACCAGCCACGCCGGGACGCCGAGGACGTCCACCGGCGCGACGGGCCCGTACTCCTCGCGCAGCCGCTCGTAGAACACGGCGGGGCGGGACTCGTAGTCGCGGTTCAGCAGCGGCTGGACGGCGAGCGCCTCCAGCGGGGGATGGGCGGGGGCGGGGTCCGCCTGCGGCGTCTGGGGCTCCACGTGCACAAACCATAGGAGAGATCGTTCTCCGCTGGCGTGCTTTGCGGCGGAAACGCCCGAAATGATCTTCCGGGCGGGCCGGATGGCCGATTCCACCGCCGGTATGTGAGGCTGGGGGTGCCCCTAACAGAGCTGGAGGTCCGCATGGCCGACTCGTCAGGAGAACCCGCCGACGGAGAGGACGACGTCAAGCGCAGGTTCCGGGAGGCCCTGGAGCGCAAGCGCGGAGCGGCGGGCAGGAACGCCGGCACGTCCGGCAGGAGCGGCTCGAAGGTGCGCGGCAAGCACGACCGCGCCGATCACCAGCGGCAGTTCCGCCGCAAGAGCGGCTGACCGGGGCCGCCCCGCCGATCGACCCCCGCGCCCGGCGCGCGGGGGTCCGCCCGACCGCGGGTCAGCGGCCGTAGAGCTTCTTGGAGTAGTTGCGCTCGGCGTAGTACTCCTCCAGCTGCTCCAGGTTCTCCTCGGTGTACTGGACGTCCTTGACGATCCGGGCGTGCGACGGCAGCGCCTGCGGATCCCACGTCTCCGGCTTCCACAGCTTCGAGCGCATCAGCGCCTTCGCGCAGTGGAAGAAGATCTGCTCGATGTCCACGATCAGCGCGAGGGCCGGGCGGTGGCCCTTGACGATCATGTCGTCGAAGAACGGGGCGTCGCGGACGAGGGTGGCGCGGCCGTTGATGCGCAGGGTCTCGCCGCGGCCGGGGACCAGGAAGATCAGCCCCACGTGCGGGTTGCTCAGCACGTTCATGAAGCCGTCCGCGCGGCGGTTGCCGGGGCGGTCCGGGATGGCGATCGTGGTGTCGTCGAGGACGCGCACGAACCCGGGCGGGTCTCCCTTGGGGGAGACGTCGCAGTTGCCGTCGGCGTCGCTGGTGGAGATCAGGCAGAACGGGGAGCGGGCGAGCCACTCCCGGTCCCAGGCGTGCAGCGTGACGCGCTCCTTGTCGATCGCCCTCCGCATCGGTGCGCCGAGGAGCTCGCGCAGCTCCTCGGCCGAGGTGATCGGGGTGAACTCGGGGGCGAGCGTCATCGCCGTTCCTTCCGCCGGGGGACTGGATGATCAGCCTAACCCGGCGGTTTCCGGGCGTTCGGCGGCAGGGTCAGCGTTTCGGCGCGTAGCTGCGGACGCCGTTCTCCTCGTGGGCGTCCAGCACGCCCCGGTCGGCCAGGACGTCCAGGTGGGCCTCGATCTCCAGGACGGCCAGCATCCGGCTGAAGGCGTCGAGGTCGGCGAGCGCGCGCTTGCGGCGCGTCCACGGCATGGCCGCGGCGACCTCGAACGCCGTCCCGCGGCCCGCCCGGACCTGCGCGGCGGCGGCGTCGAGGCGCTCGGCGTGGTGCTCCAGCAGCTCGTCGACCCGGGTGTGCACGCTCGGCCGCACCGGGCCGTGCGCCGGGAGCAGCAGCGTGTCCGGCATGTCGCGGACCAGCCGCAGCGACTCCAGGTAGCTGCGCAGCGGCTTCGGCTCCGGCTCGGTCTCCAGCCCGATGGACGGCGTGATGTGCGGCAGGATGTGGTCGCCCGCGAACAGCAGCCCGTCGGCGGCGTCCCGCATGACGATGTGGCCGCGCGTGTGGCCGGGCGTGGCGAACACGTCCAGGCCCCGGCCGGTCAGCGCGATGCGCTCCCCGTCGTCCAGCCAGGCGTCCGGCAGCGTGTGCGGGACGTCGCGCTCGGAACGGTCCACCGGCATGCTCGCGATCTCGTCGGCCAGGTCGCCGGCGCCGCAGCGGCGCAGCTTCTCCACCTGCCGGGGGTGCAGTCCGCGGCGCATGTCGAACGCCTCGATGGACGGCCGCTCGCCGCGGCCGATCCGCACCCGCGTCCCGAACGACTCGCGCAGCGCGAGCGCCTGCGAGTAGTGGTCCCAGTGCGCGTGGGTGACGAGGAACTGCGCCACGTCGTCCAGCCCGTGGCCCATGCTGCGCAGGGCCTGCTCCATGGACGCGCGCGTGTCGGGCATCGCCCAGCCGGAGTCGATGACGACGAGGCCCTCGGCGTCCTCGATGACGTACACGTTGACCGCGTGCAGCGACGGGATCGGCAGCGCCAGGGGGATCCGGTGCACCCCCGGCACCACCGGATGAGCGCCCGGCTCGGTCCAGTCAGTCGGCTGCTCCACGACCGGTGCCGTCACCGCGCGCCCCCTCGGAATGTCGAATCACGTTCTGATCGAACCTACTTCATCATGAACATCCCTTTCGCCGCCGGGTCGGGGTCAGCCGCGGCGGGCGTCGCGGCCGGCGGCGCGGCGCGCCTCGGCGGCGGCCTCGCGGGCCTCGCGGGCCGCCTCCTCCGCGCGGGCGCGGTTCTGCTCGGCGCGCTCCGCCCGGCGGGCCGCCGCGTCCCGGGCGGCGACGGCGCGGTCCAGCTCGCGGCGCAGGCGCCCCACCTCGGCGGACGCCTCCTCGGCCTCGCGCCTCGCCTCGTCCGCCCGTTCCGCGCGGTCGGCCAGCTTGCGCTCGGCCTCCGCGGCGCGCCTGCGCATGGTCTCGGCGCGCCGGGCCCGTGCCGCGCTCGTCCGCGTGACGTTCGTCTTCGGCTCCTTCTTCGGAGCCGGTTCCTCCTCGGGCTCGGGCCCGGGCCTGCGCCCGGGCTCGGGCCCGGGCTCCCGCTTCGTCCGCCGCTTCCCGCCCGGCGGCGCCATGGGGAAGCCGGCGGGGACGAACCCGGTGTGGCTGCGCGGCTGCGTCAGCCGGCCCTCGCGGACCTCCTCGGCGATCTCGGCGTCGACGGTGGCGGCCTGGAGGGTGTCCTCGACCTCCCGGACGGCCTGCTCGCGGAGGGCGCCGCCGCTCCGGGCCGCGAGGTCGGCGGCGGTCCGCACCAGCGCGGCGACCAGGTCGGCGCGGCGCTGCTCCAGGTCGCGGAGGCCGCTGCCGGAGCCCCACGCCGAGCGCATCTCGGCCCCGACGTCCAGCAGCCGGTCCAGGTCGCCGGCGGCGGAGCGGCTGAGCAGGTTCACCGCCCACGCCGACATGGTCGGGCGCCGCAGCGCGCCGAGGCGCCCGGCGAGCGCCGCGTCGCCGTCCTCCTTGGCCCGCCGCGCCAGCCGCTTGCGGGCCGCCACGAACTCGGCGGGCGGGACGCCGTAGAGCTCGTCGGCCGCGCTGGAGAAGTCCACGCCTGATCTTTACCCCGCCCGCGGCCGGCGGATCCGGGTGGACGGCCCGGCGCGCCCAGGGCTATACTCGTCCACGAGTATTCGTCTACGAGGAAGGTGCGGGATGGCCAAGCGGCGCAAGGTGAGCAACCTGCTCGGGCTCGCCGTGCTGTCCACGGTCTCCACCCGGCCCATGCACCCGTACGAGATGGCCGCCCTGATGCGCGCCCGCGGCAAGGACCGCGACATGAACATCAAGTGGGGCTCGCTCTACACCGTCGTGGGCAACCTGGTGAAGCACGGGTTCCTGGCCGTCGAGGGGAGCGTCCGGGAGGGTGCCCGGCCCGAACGGACCGTCTACCGCATCACCGAGGCGGGCCTGGACGAACTCGCCGACTGGGTCCGGGAGCTCATCGCGGAGCCCGAGCGGGAGGTGCCGCGGTTCGAGGCCGGGCTGTCCGTCCTCGGCGCGCTGGGGCCGGACGAGGTGGCCGGGCTGCTGCGCCGGCGCCTCGACGCCCTGGAGCGGCAGATCGCCGAGGACGAGGCCGCGATGGCGGCGGCGGCCGACGTCCCGCGCCTCTTCCTGATCGAGGAGGAGTACGACCTGGCGATCAGGCGCGCGGAGGTCGCGTGGGTGCGCGGCTTCCTCGCCGAGATCGAGGACGGCTCGCTGCCCGGCCTCGACATGTGGCGGGAGTTCCACAAGACCGGCGAGCTCCCGCCCGAGATCGCCGAGCTGGCGGAAAGGGGAGCACCCGGGAAATAGCCGACAGAAGGCCCGGCGGCGGTGCGGCAACACCGCCCCCGGGCCGGAGAACCCACCACCGAGATTCCCGCGGAGCGGGCCCCGGAGGCGAGCACGCGACTCCAGCCTATCCGGCCCCTCCGCCGATGCACGATGCGCTGCAACGGAGGAGACCATGGCGCATGCCATCGAGGCCGAGGGCCTCGTGAAGAGCTATCCCGGCGGCGTCCGGGCCCTGGACGGCCTGTCCGTCACGGTCGGGCGGGGCGAGATCCTCGCGCTGCTCGGCCCCAACGGGGCCGGCAAGACCACCGCCGTCAAGATCCTCACCACGCTGATCCGGCCGGACGCGGGCAGCGCCGCCGTGGCCGGGCACGACGTGCTGCGCCGGCCCGACCGGGTCCGCCGCGTCATCGGCGTCGTCTCGCAGAAGTCCGGCGCCGACCCGGAGGCGAGCGGCCGCGACAACCTGGTCCTGCAGGGCCGCCTGTACGGGCTGCCCGGGGCGGAGGCGCGCCGCCGGGCCGCCGGGCTGCTCGCCCGGTTCGGCCTGGAGGACGCGGCGGGCCGCCCCGTGAAGACCTACTCGGGCGGGATGCAGCGGCGGCTCGACGTGGCGCTCGGCCTCGTCCACCGCCCGCAGGTCCTGTTCCTCGACGAGCCGACGACCGGGCTCGACCCGGAGGCCCGCGCGTCCATGTGGGCCGAGATCGCCCGGCTCGCCGGGGACGACGCCCTCGCCATCCTGCTGACCACCCACTACCTGGACGAGGCCGACCGGCTCGCGCAGCGGCTCGCGATCGTCGACCGCGGCCGGGTCGTCGTCGAGGGCACCCCCGACGGCCTCAAGGGCGAGCTGCACGGCGACGCCGTCCACGTCGAATGGCGGGAGGCGCCGCCGGAGCCGCTCGTGCGGGAGGCACTGGGCCGGCTGCCCGCCATCGGCGAGATCGTCCTGGACGGGCCGCGGCTCAGCGCCCGCACGGCCGACGGCGCGTCCGCCGTGCCGGCCGTCCTCGCCGCGCTCGACCAGGCGGGCGTCCCCGCCGCCGCGGCGACCGTCGCGCGGCCGTCCCTGGACGACGTCTACCTCCGCCACGCCGGGCGCCGCATCGCCGACGCCGAGCCCGCCACCGCCGGAGGCGCCCGATGACCGCACTGCTCACGGGAACCTGGTGGATGACCCACCGGCGGCTGTCGGCGCTGCTGCGCAACCCCGCCGTGGTCGTCATGACGCTGGTGCAGCCGATGATCTGGCTGTTCCTGTTCGGCGAGCTGTTCAAGAGGGTCGCCGAGCTGCCCGGCTTCGGCGCCCAGTCCTACCTCGACTACATCGTCCCCGGCGTCGTGGTCATGAACGCGGTGTCGCTGAACTCGTTCGCCGGGATGGCCACCATGGACGAGATCGAACGCGGCACCCTGAACCGGTTCCTGGTCACCCCGGTCAGGCGCGGCGCGCTGGTGAACGCCGGCGTCGTCGAGCAGGCCCTGAGCACGGCCTTCCAGTCCATCGTGATCATCCTGCTCGGCTGGGCGGCCGGCGCCGGCTACCCGGGGGGCCTGCCCGGCCTCGCGGTGCTCGTCGCCGCCTCGGTGCTGATCGGCATCGTCCTGGCCGCGCTGTCGAACACGCTGGCGCTGCTGTTCCGTGACCGCAACACCATCATCGGCCTGAACGTGATGCTGCTGCTGCCGCTCACGTTCCTGTCGTCGGCGTTCATGCCCAAGGACCTGATGCCGTCCTGGATCCGGCACGTGGCCGCCGTCAACCCGGTGAGCTGGGCCCTCGACAGCGCCCGCACGGCCCTGTCCGCCGCCCCGGACTGGCCGTCGGCCGCGATGCACGGTTCCTGGCTGCTGGCCCTGTCCGCCGCCACCGTGGCGCTGGCGACCCACTCGATCAGGACGTACCAGAAGTCCCAGTAGAGGCGCTCCGCCGACCCCGGCCGTCCGCCGGCCGGGGTCAGCGGGAGTCCAGGAAGCGGTCCAGGACCCGGGTGCCGAAGGCCAGCCCGTCCAGGGGGACGCGCTCGTCCACGCCGTGGAACATGCCGAAGTAGTCGAGGCCGGGGCCGAGGCGCAGCGGGGCGAAGCCGAAGCTCGTGATGCCGATGCGGTGGAAGGACTTGGCGTCGGTGCCGCCCGCCATGACGTAGGGGACGGGGCGCGCGTCCGGGTCCTCGGCGCGCAGGGCGTCCGCGAGCGCGGCGAAGGTCGGCCCGGCCGGGTCCGCGGCGGGCGCCTCCTCGTGGTTGATGAACTCGCGGGTGACCTTGGGGCCGAGCAGCCGGTCGATCGTGGCGAGGAACTCCTCGCCGGTGCCGGGCAGGTAGCGCCCGTCGACCTGCGCGGTCGCCGTTCCCGGGACGACGTTGACCTTGTATCCGGCGTCCAGGCGGGTCGGGTTCGCGGAGTTGCGGATCGTCCCGGCGAACAGGCGCCCGGCGGGGCCGAGGCGCGCGGCCTCCGCGTCGAGGCGGTCGTGGTCGACGGAGGTGCCGAGCGCGTCCGCCAGGCCGTCCAGCAGAGCCCGCACGCCCGGGGTGAGCCGGACGGGCCACTCGTACGCGGCGAGCCGGGACACGGCGTGCGCGAGCTCGGCGACCGCGTTGTCCGGCGCGGGCTTGGAGCCGTGCCCGGCCGTGCCGCGCGCCGTCAGCCTCATCCACGCGGTGCCGCGCTCGCCCGCCGCGATCGGGTAGACGCGCGTCCCGCCCGCGTCCACGCTGAACCCGCCGGACTCGCTGATCGCCTCGGTGCACCCCTCGAAGACCTCCCGGTGCTCCCGCGCCACGTACCGGGACCCGTACTCGCCGGTGCACTCCTCGTCCGCCAGGAACGCCAGGACCAGGTCCCCGCGCGTGCGCCGCCCCTCGCGCAGCCGCCGCCGCACGACCGCGAGCGTCATCGCGAGGGTGCCCTTCATGTCGACGGCGCCGCGCCCCCACACGCACCCGCCGCGCACCTCGCCGGAGAACGGCGGCACCGTCCACTCGGCCGCGTCGGCGGGCACCACGTCGAGGTGCCCGTGCACCAGGAAGGCGGGACGGGACGGGTCGGTGCCGGGGATCCGCGCGAGCACGCTCGCCCGTCCCGGCGCCGACTCCACGATCGCCGGCTCCGCCCCGGCCTCGTCCAGCAGCCCGGCGACGTACTCCGCGGCCGGCCGTTCGGGACGCGCCGCCCCCTCGCCCCGGTTGGTCGTGTCGAACCGGATCAGCTCGCCGCAGATCCGCCCCGCCTCCGCGCCCGCTCCGCCGTCCATCGCACCCCCGTTCCGCAATGAGGGTTCATTTTCCTCGGGCGCTGACCTGTGTCAATCGGGAGACGCTTGTGGATGGTGCGTCCGATGGCGGTGGGATTGCGGGGGATGCGGTGATGCATGATCAAGAACGTCTCGATCCGGTTTCGACTCCGTGAGCCCTGTGTGCAAACGGTCACCCCGAGTACGACGCTGCCAGCAATCTAGGTGCGGCGGGCGGCCAAGCGCCCGCGGCGCCACGGCGCGACTGGGCCGAGGAGGAGCATGACCAGCCAGAGGGGTGTGCGGAGGAAGGTCGCGGGGGTCGTCGCGGTGGCGCTCGCGGCGTCGCTGGGGCTGTCGGGCTGCGGCGGGGACGAGGCGGGGGCCGGCGACGGGACGTTCACCGTCGGGCACTCCGAACCCGACCACCTGGTGCCCGCCAACACGACCAGCAGCTACTCCTTCGACGTGATCACGGAGCTGTTCGACAACCTGATGACGCTCACCGAGGACGGGAAGGCCGTGCCGCTGGCCGCCGAGTCCGTGGCCTCGGAGGACCAGAAGGTCTGGACGATCAAGGTCAGGCCGGGGCAGAAGTTCCACAACGGGGAGCCGGTGACCGCGCAGAGCTTCGCCGACGCGTGGAACAGCGCGGCCTACGGGCCGAACGCCATGGGCGCCAACTCCTACTTCTCCTACATCAAGGGGTACGCGGAGATGAACCCCGAGGATGAGGACGCCAAGCCGAAGGCCGACACGCTCTCGGGCGTGGAGGTGACCGGGCCGGACACGCTGAAGGTCACGCTGAACGACCCGTTCAGCCAGTTCCCGCTGCTGCTGACCTATCCCGCGTACGCGCCGATGCCGAAGGCGGGCCTCAAGGACCTGAAGGCCTTCGATGCGCACCCCATCGGCAACGGGCCGTACATGATGGACGGCGACTGGGAGCGCAACAAGCAGATCAAGCTCGTCGCCTTCCCGGGGTACACCGGGCCGCGCAAGCCGAAGAACAAGGGCGTGACCTGGAAGAGCTACTCCAGCGCCGACACCGCCTACACCGACCTGCGCGCCGGGCGGATCGACGTGCTGCAGACCATCCCGGCGGCGAAGGTGCCCGAGGCCAAGCGGCTGCTGGGCGACCGCTTCCTCGCCCGGAAGATGAGCACGACCGACTACCTCGGCTTCCCGCTGTTCGACAAGCGGTTCGACAACCCGGACCTGCGCAAGGCCATCTCGATGGTCATCGACCGGCAGGGCATCAACAAGGCGGTCTACAACGGCGACTACTTCCCGGCGGACTCGCTCATCCCGTCCATCATCCCGGGCCACCGCGACAACGCGTGCGGTGAGCTGTGCACCTACGACCCGGCCAAGGCCAAGCAGCTGTTCGACAAGGCCGGCGGGTTCAAGGGGACGATGGAGCTGTACTTCTCCAACGCGCAGCCGACCTACGCGCAGTGGATGCGGATCGTCGCGAACTCGCTGCGCGACAACCTCGGCATCACCGACATCCAGTTCCGGCAGGTGCCCGCGTCCGACTACTTCTCCATGCTGCGCGAGCACGAGGAGAAGGGCCCGTACCGGCAGAACTGGGAGGCCGACTACCCGAGCCCCCAGAACTACCTGGAGAACATGTGGGGCCTGGACAACCGCATGGGCTGGGAGAACAAGCAGTTCAACGACCTCATCGCGAAGGCCAACAAGGCGGCCGACCAGCAGCAGGCCATCGCGCTCTACAACCAGGCCGAGGACATCGCCGTCCAGGAGATGCCGATGATCCCGCTCTGGACGTGGGCCGGCCAGGGCGGCCGCTCCGACAAGGTCGACAACGTCACGATCACGCCGTTCTCGACGGGCCTGGTCGCGACGGATGTGACGGTGAAGTAGCGGGCGATGTGGCGCTACGTCCTACGGCGGCTCCTGCAGGCGGTGCCCGTCTTCATCGGCACGACGCTGCTCATCTACGTGATGGTGTTCGCGCTTCCGGGCGACCCGATCCAGGCGCTCGCCGGGGACAAGCCGGTCCCGGACAACGTCCTCCAGACGCTCCGGGACCGGTACAACCTCAACGACCCGCTGCTGGTGCAGTACGCGAAGTACATGTGGGGCCTCGCCCAGGGCGACCTGGGCGAGAACTACACCGGCCAGAGCGTGTCGGAGATGCTCAGCGGGCGGTGGTCGGTGACCGCGCAGCTGGCCGTCACCGCCTGGATCTTCGAGCTGGCCATCGGGATCGCGCTCGGCACGTGGGCGGGCCTGCGGCGCGGGAGGCTCGCCGACACCCTCGTCCTCGGCGGGACGACGCTGGTGATCGCGGTGCCGGTGTTCGTGCTCGGCTACACCGCGCAGCTGCTGTTCGGCCTGCACTGGCGGATCTTCCCCACGGCCGGGACCGACGAGGGCTGGCCGATGAGCTACCTGCTGCCCGGCATCGTCCTCGGCTCGCTCGGCCTGTCGTACGTGGCGCGGCTGACGCGGACGAGCCTGTCGGAGAACCTGCGGGCCGACTACGTGCGCACCGCGAACGCCAAGGGGCTGTCGCGGGCGCGGGTCGTCGGCAGGCACGCGCTCCGCAACTCGCTGATCCCCGTCGTCACCTACCTCGGCGTCGACTTCGGCAACCTGATGGGCGGCGCGGTCGTCACCGAGGGCATCTTCAACCTGCCGGGCATCGGGCAGCAGGTGTTCCAGTCGATCCAGCTGAAGGAGGGCCCGGTCGTGGTCGGCGCGGTCACCGTCCTCGTGCTGATCTTCCTGCTGGTCAACCTGGTCGTGGACCTGCTGTACGGGGTCCTCGACCCGCGGATCAGGTACGAGTGAGGCGCGCATGACGATCAAGGAGCCGGACGCCGGGCCGCCGGGCGCCGAGCCCGAGCCGGGACCCGGGCCGGGGGACGCGACGGGGGCCGCAGGGACGAGCGCCGCCGCGGTCGCCGCCGCGGGCGGCGAGATCGGCCGGGCGTCGCTGTGGCACGACGCGTGGCGCGACCTGCGGCGCCGCTGGGTGTTCTGGGGCTCGGCGGCGATCCTCGCGGTCGTGGCGGTGATGGCGGCGCTGCCGAGGCTGTTCACCGCGAAGGACGTCAACCAGGGCTGCGACCCGAACGCCGCGAAGCTCGGCCCGTCCGGCGACCACTGGTTCGGCACCGACCTCGCCGGCTGCGACTACTACGCGCACGTCGTGCACGGCGCCCGCCCGACGCT
The DNA here is from genome assembly GCF_040302145.1 of Spirillospora sp. NPDC127506. Taxonomy (NCBI): domain Bacteria; kingdom Bacillati; phylum Actinomycetota; class Actinomycetes; order Streptosporangiales; family Thermomonosporaceae; genus Spirillospora; species Spirillospora sp. NPDC127506. The sequence goes on from NZ_JBEORG010000027.1 coordinate 24,835, forward strand.
GCTCATCGGCGTAGCGGTCACCCTGTTCGCGCTGGCGATCGCGCTGGTGTTCGGGCTGCTCGCCGGATACTACGGCGGCCTCCTCGACGCGCTCATCGCACGGCTGACCGACGTGTTCTTCGGGCTGCCGTTCGTGCTCGGCGCCACGGTGATCCTGGTGGCGTTCCCCTCGCACGGCGTGTGGGCGATGACGCTGGTCCTGGTGCTGCTCGGCTGGACGACGATGATCCGCATCATGCGGGGGCAGGTCATCGCCGTCCGGGACGCCGACTACGTGCAGGCGGCGCGGCTGCTCGGCGCGTCCGACGGGCGGATCATGGCCCGGCACATCCTGCCGAACGCGATCGCCCCGGTGATCGTGGTCGCCACCCTCAACGTCGGCAACGTGATCGTGGGGGAGGCGACGCTGGACTTCCTCGGCGTCGGCCTGCAGTACCCGGAGGTCTCCTGGGGGCTCCAGCTGAACCAGGCGAAGGACTCCTTCATCGACCACCCGCACCTGCTGGTCTTCCCCGCCGTGTTCCTGTCGGCGACGGTGCTGAGCTTCCTGATGCTCGGCGACGCCGCCCGCGACGCCCTCGACCCGAAGCTGCGGTGAGCTCATGCTGACGGATGTGAAGGACGACCCCGCGCCGCCGCCCCCGCTGCTGCGCGTCGACGACCTGCACGTGCGGTTCCGCGTGCGCGGCCGGGACGTGCACGCGGTGAACGGCCTGTCGTACACCCTCGACGAGGGGGAGACGCTGGCGATCCTCGGCGAGTCGGGATCGGGCAAGAGCGTCGCCGCCCAGGCCGTCATGGGGATCCTGGACGTGCCGCCCGCCCGAGTGGAGCGCGGGTCGGTGCGGCTGCGCGGCGAGGAGCTGCTCGGCCTGCCCGAGCGGCGCCGCCGCGCCTACCGCGGCGACCGCATCTCGATGATCTTCCAGGACGCGCTGACCGCGCTGAACCCGGTGCTCACCGTCGGCGACCAGCTCCGCGAGATGTACCGGGTGCACCGCGGGCTCGGCCGGAGGGAGGCCCGGGACAGGGCCGTCGAGCTGATGGAGCGGGTGCGGATCCCGTCCGCCGCGAAGCGGCTCGGCGACTACCCGCACCAGTTCTCCGGCGGGATGCGCCAGCGCATCATGATCGCGATGGCGCTCGCGCTGGAACCGGACGTCCTCATCGCCGACGAGCCGACCACCGCGCTGGACGTCACCGTCCAGGCGCAGATCATGCGGCTGCTCGCCGGGCTCCAGGACGAGCTGCGCATGGGCATGGTGCTGATCACCCACGACCTCGGCGTCGTCGCCGGCGTCGCGGACCGGATCGTCGTCATGTACGCGGGGACGGTCGCCGAGCAGGCGCCCGCCCGCGAGCTGTACGCGCGCCCCGCCCACCCCTACACCCGGGGGCTGCTGGCGTCGGTGCCGCGCCTGGACCGGCGCGGCGCGCCGCTCGTCCCGATCAAGGGGACGCCGCCGAACCCGGCCGTGCTCCCGCCCGGCTGCCCTTTCCAGCCGCGCTGCCCCCGCGCCGAGGCGGTCTGCGCGGCGGAGAAACCGCCGCTCACCGCCGTCGCGCCCGGCCACGACGCCGCGTGCCACTTCGCCGAGGAGGTCCACCGTGCCCGACCCGAATGAGGCGCCGATCCTCCAGGTGGAGGGCCTCGTCAAGCACTACCCCGTCACCCGCGGCGTGGTGGTCAAGCGGCCGGTCGGGTACGTCAAGGCCGTGGACGGCGTCGACCTGGAGCTGCGCCGCGGTGAGACGCTCGGCGTCGTCGGCGAGTCCGGATGCGGGAAGTCGACGCTGGCGAAGCTGCTGCTCGCCGCCGAACGCCCCACCGCCGGGACGGTCCGCTTCGGCGGCCGCGACGTCTTCGCGCTGCCGAAGGCCGAGCTGCGGGCCCTGCGCCGGCGCATCCAGCTGGTGATGCAGGACCCGTACTCCTCGCTCGACCCGCGCATGACGGTCGGCGACATCGTCGGCGAGCCGTTCGCGGTCCACCGGGACGCGGCGCCGAAGGGCGATCGGCGCAGGCGCGTCCAGGAGCTGCTGGAACTCGTCGGCCTCGACCCCGACCACGTCAGCCGGTACCCGCACCAGTTCTCCGGCGGGCAGCGCCAGCGCGTCGGGATCGCCCGCGCCCTCGCGCTGCGCCCCGACGTGGTCGTGTGCGACGAGCCGGTGTCGGCGCTGGACGTGTCCGTGCAGGCGCAGGTGATGAACCTGCTCGCCGAGCTGCAGCGCGAGCTCGGCCTGGCGTACGTGTTCATCGCGCACGACCTGGCCGCGGTCCGGCACATCTCCGACCGCGTCGCCGTCATGTACCTGGGCAAGGTCGTCGAGACCGGGGACGAGACCCAGATCTACGAGCATCCGACGCACCCGTACACGCAGGCGCTGCTGTCGGCCGTCCCGGTGCCCGACCCGGACGCGCCCGGCTGGGCGGGGCAGATCCGGCTGGAGGGCGAGCCGCCGTCGCCGCTGGACCCGCCGTCCGGGTGCCGGTTCCGCACCCGCTGCTGGAAGGCGCGGGAGATCTGCGCGGACGAGGTCCCGGCCCTGGAGGAGCGTGAGGGGTCGGCCCACCCCAGTGCGTGCCATTTCGCGGCCGAGCCCGCCCTCACCGAGCGAACCTGACGCCCGCGCGGCGGCCCGGGGGAGGGGTCCGTAGGGTGGGGGCATGGGACGCAAGCGCCGGCACGGTTCCCCGCCGCGCACCTACGAGATCGCCGGCGGGGAGGCGGAGCTGCTGCGCGACGCCGACCGGGACGGCGGCTGGATGCTGCTCGTCGGCGGTGTGCCGCAGTCCTACGTGGACCTGTCCGACCCCACCTACCTCGACTTCGAGTACATGCGGCTGATCGGCGACGTGGTCGACTGCGCGGGCGCGGAGGGCGAGGCGTTCGACGCCGTCCACATCGGCGGTGCGGGCTGCACGCTGCCCCGCTACATCGCCGCGACCCGGCCGGGGTCGCGGCAGATCGTGCTGGAGCCGGACGCGCAGCTGGTGCAGCTCGTCCGCGAGCGGCTGCCGGTCAAGGGCGTCCCCGGCCTGCGGATCCGCATCGCCGACGGGCGCAGCGGCATCGCGGCGCTCGCCGACGACGCCGACGACCTGGTCGTGATGGACGCGTTCGCCGAGGCGTCCATGCCGCCCGAGCTGGCCACCCGCGAGTTCGTCCTGGACGCCGCCCGGGTGCTGCGCCCCCGCGGCGTCTACCTCGCCAACGTCGCCGACGGGTTCCGGCTGCCGTTCGCGCGCCGGGTGACCGCCACGATCCGGTCGGTGTTCCGGCACACGGTGCTGATGGGCGATCCGGGGGTGCTGCGGGGCCGCCGGTTCGGCAACCTGATCGTGGCCGCGTCGCAGCGGCCGCTGCCGGTCGCCGAGCTGACCCGCCGCGCCGCGGGCGGCATCGTCCGGGCCCGGGTCGTGGACGGCGGCGACCTCGCCGCGTTCTGCGCCGGGGCCGCGCCGCTGCACGACGGGGAAGAGATCGTCACACCCGTCCCCCCGCCCCAGGTCTTCGGGTCGTCCTGACGGCGGCGCGGGTGCGCCGCCGCGTTCCGGGCGCTCGTTCCGTCCGGCTTCCGGACGCTTCCCACACATCAAGGAGGAACCGATGATTCTCGTAACCGGGGCCACAGGCACGCTGGGCAGCCCCCTCGTACGGCGCCTGCGGGAGGCCGGCGCGGACGTGCACGGGCTGAGCCGCCGCGACAGGGACCCCGAGCCGGGCATGACCTGGCACAAGGGCGACCTGTACACCGGCGAGGGCGTCGACGCGGCGTGCGCGGGAGCGGAGACGATCGTGCACTGCGCCAGCGACCCGTTCCACGCCAAGCGGGACCTGCCCGCCGCCCGGCGGCTCGTGGAGGCCGCGCGCGGGCAGGGCGCCCCGCACCTGATCTACATCTCGATCGTCGGCGTCGACAAGATCCCCTACAGCTACTACCGGACCAAGTACGCGGTGGAGCGGCTCATCGAGGACTCCGGGCTGCCATATTCGATTCTGCGGACGACGCAGTTCCACACGCTGCCGGACATGGTCTTCAACGTGCTCACGAAGGTCCCCGGCGTGGCGGCGGTGCCGAAGGCGCTGCGCGACCAGCCGATCGACGTCGGGGAGGTCGCGGAGCGGCTCGCCCAGCTGGCGCTCGCCGCCGGTCCCGCGCGGCGCGTGGACGACATGGGCGGCCCGGAGGTGCTCACCGCCGAGGACATGCTGCGCGACTACCTGGAGGTGCGCGGCCTGCGGCGTCCCGTCCGGGTGCCGCTGCCGCTGCCGGGGAAGGCCGGGCGGGGGTTCCGGGAGGGCCACCACCTCGCCCCCGACCACGCGGTGGGCAAGCGCACCTGGCGCCAGTATCTGGAGGAGACCCACGGGCGCCGCTGACGGCGGCTTCCCCGCCCGTATCGGCCTCATCGGGCCGCTCCATGTCCCATAATCGAGCGATGGAGTCGTCCACCCGAATTCTTATTCTCGGCATGGATTCGTCGGGGAGGATTCTGCAGTTCGACCGCAACGCCGCCGCAGTTCTCTCCCCGAATGCGGACGATCTGCTGGGCGCCTACCTGGACGAAGTGATCTCGGGCGCGCGGGAGCCGCTGCTGGAGGCGCTGAAGGCCGGGCGGGAGCGCACCGCCATGCTCGCCGTGGACACGCCGGCGAGCGGGACCCTGGACGCGGTCGTGACCGTGCACCCGATGAGCGGCGGCCTGAACGGGGCGGCGGGCGGCGGGCCCGACCTCGCGGCGCTCGCCGTCATCCGGGTGCCGGTGCCGCTCGCCGACCGGTTCGTCGACCCGGCCGTCATCCGCCGCGCCCTGCTGGACGACTCGCTGCCGCGCATAGGGTCCACGCTCGACCTGGAGCTGCTGGCCCGCGGCCTGATGGACGCGCTCGTCCCGCACTTCTGCAACTCCGGCGCGCTGCTGCTCGCCGAGAGCCACATCGACGCCGACGAGCCGCCGGAGGGCCCGGACGGCCCGCAGCTGCGCCGGATGGCGATCGGGTTCGACGACGAGGACCCGATCTGGGACGCGACGTTCCCGACCGGCGAGTCCCTCGTCTACCCGCCGGGCACGCCGCACGCGCTGTGCCTGGAGTCGGGCGAGCCGGTGCTGCGCACCCTCGGCGGCGAGGGCGCGGCGAAGCTCGCGAGCGCGTGGCGCCGCCCGCCGGTCGCCGACCTGCTCAAGGGCGCGTCGATGCTGCTCCTGCCGATCGTGTCGTCGGCGGGTGTGCTCGGGTTCTTCGTCTGCACCCGCAACGCCGCGCACCGGCCGTTCGACGCCTACGACGTCGAGATCGGCATGGAGTTCGCCAACCGGGCGTCCATCTTCGTGGAGAGCGCGCGCCAGTACTCGCGGGAGCGCGCCACCGCCCTCACCCTGCAGCGCAGCCTGCTGCCGACCGGGCTGTCGGCGCCGTCGACGGTCGAGGTGAACCACCGCTACCTGCCGGGCAGCCGCCGCATCGAGGTCGGCGGCGACTGGTACGAGTCGATCGCGCTGCCCGGCGCCCGCGTCGCGCTCGTGGTGGGGGACGTCGCCGGGCACGGCGTGAAGGCCGCCGTCACGATGGGGCGGCTGCGCACCGCCATCCACACGCTCGCCGGCCTCGAACTGCCGCCCGCCGAGGCCCTGGAGCGGCTCGACGCGCTGATGGCGACGCTCGGCGAGCGCGAGCCGCACTTCGCCACCTGCGCCTACGTCGTCTACGACGCGGTCACCGGGCGGTGCGAGGTCGCGAGCGCGGGGCACCTGCCGCCGCTGCTCGCCCCGCCGGGCGCCGACTCGGAGTACCTGCCGGTGCCGCCCGCGCCGCCGCTCGGCGTCGGCGGCGACCGCCCCATCACCACCCGCGAGTTCACCGTCGAGGACGGCACGCTCCTGTTCCTCTACACCGACGGCCTGGTGGAGAACCGGGCCCGCGACATCGACGACGGGCTGGCCCGGCTGCTCGCGACGTTCGGGCCGGGCGCGGCCGCCCGCCCGCTGGACGACCTGTGCCAGGCGGCGCTCGACGGCGTCTACGACGACCAGCACCGCGACGACATCGCGATGCTGGTGGCGCGGCTCTCGCGCATCCCGGCCGACCACCACGCCTCCTGGGAGCTGCCCGCCGAGCCCGCCGCCGTCCGCCGCGCCCGCGGCCTCGTCCGCGACCGGCTCGCCCGCTGGGGCCTCGACGAGCTGACCCACTCCACGATGCTGCTGGTGTCGGAGCTGGTCACCAACGCGATCCGGCACGCGGGCGGGCGGGTCAAGCTGCGGCTGGTGCGGGAGGGCGGCCTGGTCTGCGAGGTCTTCGACTCCTCCGACGGGGCTCCCCGCATCCGCCTCCACGACGAGGACGACATGCTGGAGTCGGGCCGCGGCCTGCACGTCGTGGGGCGGCTGGCGCGCCGCTGGGGCGTGCGCCGCACCGCCGGCGGCAAGGTCGTCTGGTGCGAGCAGGAACTGCCCTGACGCCCGTGCGCCCGCCCGCCGCCGCGGCTCAGCGCAGCACCGAGATGTGCACGTGGTCGTAGTGGTTCTGGGTGAGGCCGCCGCGGTCCGCCATCGGCCGCCAGCCGCCGCCCCGCACGTTCCAGATGTGCTGCCGCCAGATCACGTACGAGATGCCGAGCCGCCGAGCGTTCGCGACCGCGTAGCGGGCCACCTGGTCGCCGTGCCGCTGCGCGCCGGCGCTCGGCATCCGCCCGCCGGTGCTCTCCATGAAGTCGCAGGCGCGGCCGTCGCCGTGGTCCTGCGGGTCGCCGGTGGCGCGGAAGCAGCCGATGACCGGGAACGGCCCGAACATGCCCGCGATCTCCAGCACGACGGTCCGCATCGTGGGCGTCATCATGTTGCCGGTGATGGGGGTGCGGTCGCCGGCCGCGCCGTCCGGCCGCCCGGTCAGCCGCGGGCGCGGCGGGCGCTTCGCGGACGTCCCCGGCGCGCGGGGCGGGGCGAGCGCCGCCACCTTCGTCCCGCGCGGCAGGATCTTCCGCAGCCGCCTCGCCAGCTTCGCCGCGTCGGCCCTCGGGGCGCTGATGACGAGCCCGTTCCCGTCCGGCAGGCCCAGCGCGCGGGCCTGCTCGCGGGACACGATGGCGTCGACGTCGCCGATGCCCATCGAGGCGTAGGCGCCGACGCGGACCTTGCCGGGGGCGGCGCTGCGCCCGGCCGGGACGACCGCGCCGAGCGGCAGCCCCCCGTCCCGGCCCTGCTCGAACGAGACGGCCAGCCCGCCGGACGCGACCGTCTGCCACAGCCGGTCGGACTCGGCGGCCGCCTCGGGCGCGAACGCCCGGAACGCCGACGGGTCGACGCCGAGCAGCCCCATCCGGCGCCCCCCGACGCGGGCCTGTGCGGCGTCCACGACGGTGAGGCCCGCGACGCCCTTGAGCCGCCGCGCCCGCTCGACGGCCCGCGGCGGCAGCGGCGACGTCCCGGCGACCAGCAGGTGCGGCGTGTAGCGGCGGGTCAGCGGCGCGACGGCCGGCGCGTGCGGCGCGGCGCCCCGGTCCACCGACACGAGGTTCCCGGGCCTGGACGGCTCGCCGCCGGCGCGGGTGGCGAGCACGGTGACGTCGGCCGCCAGAGTCGCGGCGACCGCCGCCGCCACGCCCCCCGCGAGCGCCCGTCCACCGCGCATACGACCCCGATCCCCTCGCCTTCCTTCCGCCGCATCGTAGGGGAGCGGGTCAGTCCCACCAGAACGACCAGTAGGTCTTCCCGCGGATCTCCTCCGCGTACCCGGCGAGCGTGCCCGGGCCCTGGAACAGGATGTCGGGGCAGAACGCCCAGTGCTCGGCGGCGACGTGGACGGCGTGCCGGGTGGTGACGGGCGGCGCCGCGACGCTGAGCTCCAGCGTGTTGAACCCGAGCCCGATGACGCGGGCGCCGAACCGGTCCTCCCAGCTGCGCAGGACGGCGGACAGCGGCGCCGTCCACTCGTTGTGGTTGAGGGCGCCCTGCCAGCCCACGGCGGCGAGCGCGTCCGCGCCCCGCTCGACCGCGACCAGGCCGAGCGGCAGGCCGCGCGCCGCGAGGACGCGGGCGTAGCGGTCGGCCATCGCGCCCGGGTCGTCGAGCGGCGTGCCCGCCGGGGCGGGGCCGGGGCAGTGCCGGCCGAAGGGGGCGAGGTCGTCCAGGTCGACGTCGGACGCCTGCTCGGCGAAGTCGGTCCACACCTCGTACATGAACGCGTGGGGGCTGTAGCCGGCGATCTCGCCGACCGGCTCCGGCGCGATCTGCCCGGCCGCCCACGGCTGGTCGCTCTCGTCCATCAGCAGCGGCCACAGCCCCGACCGGTGGTGCTCGGCGCGCAGCGCGGCCCACAGGTCGCCGCGGACCGGGTCGTCGCTCAGCCAGAACGCGGGCCGCAGGAGCGGCCGCCGCTGCGGGTAGCCGGGATCGGGCCAGACCAGGTCCCCGTCGGGCAGCGGCACCGACAGCGTCCGCCCGGCGGCGTCCTCGACGCCGCCGTCGAACAGCTGCGGCAGATCGCCCGGCAGGTGCCGGACCTCCACATCATCCATTTCACGCCGTTCCGGTACAGAGCATGCCAGTGGCGATCGTAACGGCGGAGAGGCCGCCAGGGGGACCGGCTGCGCGGTTCGGCCGTCCCGGGACGCAAGGTGCGGCGGGCTGCACCCCCGTCCCGGGCGCCGGCCCGGCTGCGCGGCGCCCCGCGGTCGCCTACGGTCGTCGGTGAGGTGACATGAGAAGCGCACTGGAACGCAGCGCGGCGGCGGTCCGCGAACCGGCCGCCGCCCTTCGCACCGCCGTGCCCGCGCTCGCCGGCGCCGAGCGGTCGGCCGGCGGGCACATCGGCGCCGTGTTCGCCGAGGTCGGCCCGCCGCCCGGCGGCGGCGGGCACCGCCGCGTCCTCGCCGTCCCGGCGCACCCGGGCGCATGAGGGTCCGCCGCTCCGTCCGCGCCCTGCTGCTGGACGGCGGCGCGCTCGTGCTGCTGCGCCGCACCCGGCCCGGCCGCCCCGTCTACTGGACGACCCCCGGCGGCAAGATCGAGCCCTCGGACGCGTCGCCGGAGGCGGCGCTGCGCCGCGAGCTGGACGAGGAGCTCGGCGCGGTGGCGGGGCCGGTCCGCCAGGTCTTCGCGTGCGCCGAGCAGGGCCCCGACCTGCACCGGCTCAACGTGTTCTACGTCTGCCGCCTGGTCTCGATGGACCTGTCGCGGCGGCACGGCCCCGAGTTCGACGACCCTTCGAACGGCCGCTACGACGTGGACATCGTGCCGTGCACGCCCGCCGCGCTGGCGCCCATCGACCTCATCCCCGAGACCCTCGGCGCCTACCTGCGGGACTACGCCGCCGACCTCCCCGGACTCCTCCCGTAGGTCTTGCCAGGAACGGCGGCATGTGCCAATTTTGCGGGACTTCTGTGATCAAGGAGCCTCGATGCCGCGTACCGGTCTGCGCCTGGCGGGAACCGCCGTGGTCGCCGCCGCCCTCCTGACCCCCGTGCCCTCGTCCGCGGCCGCGGTCGGCGAGGGCGGCATGTCGGCGACCATCCGCTATACCGAGTACGGCATCCCGCACATCACCGCGCGGGACTACGCGAGCCTCGGCTACGGCACCGGCTACGCGGCGGCGAAGGACGGCATCTGCCTGCTCGCGCAGGGCGTGGTCACCCTCAGCGGGGAACGCTCCAAGTACTTCGGGCCGGACGCCGCGCCGGACGGGTCGCTGTCGTCGGCGTCCACCAACCTGGCCAGCGACGTCTTCTTCACCGCGATCAACGACAGCGGGATCGTCGAAAGGCTGGCGGCCGCGCCCGCCCCCTACGGCCCGACCCGCGAGGTGCGCGAGCTCAGCCGCGGCTGGGTGGCCGGCTACAACCGCTTCCTGCGCGAAGGCCGGATCACCGACCCGGCGTGCAAGGGGGCCGCGTGGCTGCGGCCCCTCACCGAGATGGACGTCCACCGCCGCGCCTACGCCCTCGCCATGCTCGGCGGCTCCGGGATGGTCACCGACCAGATCACCGAGGCGGCGCCCCCGGGCGGCGCGCAGCCCGGGGCCCAGCCCCTGGAGAAGGCCGCGCGGGACGCCACCAAGCTGCTGGCGGACACCGGCATGGGCAGCAACGCCATCGCGGTGGGCGCGGACGCCACCGCGAACGGGCGCGGCCTGCTGCTCGGCAACCCGCACTATCCGTGGCACAACGGGCGGCGCTTCTGGCAGATGCAGCAGACGATCCCCGGCGAACTGGACGTGAGCGGCGCCGCACTGCTCGGGTCGCCGTCGGTCAACATCGGCCACACCTCGACGTTCGCGTGGAGCCACACCGTCGCGACCGGCGTCCCGTTCAGCCTGACGGAGCTCCGCCTCGTGCCGGGCGACCCGACGTCCTACTTCGTGGACGGCAAGATCGAGAAGATGACCCAGCGGCGGGTCACCGTGCAGGTCAAGCAGCCGGACGGTTCGCTCAAGCCGGTCACGAAGACCCAATGGCGCAGCCGCTACGGCCCGATCGTCACGTCCGTCTCGTCCATCGGGCTCCCGTGGACGACGTGGAACGCCTACGCGATCACCGACCCGAACTCGACCAACCTGCGCCTGGTCAACACCTCGCTCGCCCTGGACAAGGCCCGCACCACCGACGACGCCCTGCACGCGCTGAAGCAGACCCAGGGCCTCCCGTGGGTCAACACCATCGCGGCCGACTCGCGCGGGAAGGCGCTGTTCGCCCAGATCCAAGTGCTGCCCAACGTCACGAACGCGTTCGCGGACCGCTGCAACAGCCTCCTCGGGCACATCACGTTCCGGCAGGCGGGCCTCGCCATCCTGGACGGCACCCGGTCGTCCTGCGCCCCTGGGAAGGCCCCCGGGACCGTCCAGCCGGGCATCCTCGACCCCGACCGGTACCCGGTGCTGCACCGGGGCGACTACGTCACCAACTCCAACGACAGCTACTGGCTGTCGAACCCGGAGAAGCCGCTGACCGGGTTCGACCGCATCATCGGCGATGAGAAGACCGCCCGCAGCCTCCGCACCCGGAGCGGCATCGTCTCGGTCCAGGACCAGCTCGCCAAGGGCAGGTTCACTCGCGCCGACATGCAGGACCTCGTCTTCGCGAACCGCGACCAGGCGGGTGAACTGGCCGCGGCGGGGACCGTGAAGATGTGCCGCGACATGCGCCTCGGAGAGCCGTGCGACGTTCTCGCCGAGTGGGACAGGACGGCGGACGCCGACAGCAGGGGCGCTCTCCTCTTCGACCGGTACTGGCGCAAGGCGCTCTCCGCATGGGACCTGTGGAAGACGCCGTTCGATGCGTCCGACCCGGTCGACACGCCGCGCGACTTCAACACCGGCTCCTGGGCCGCCCGCAAGGCCCTGATCGACGCGGTCGACGAACTGCGGAAGTCGAACATCCCGCTCGACGCGCCTCTCGGCGACCACCAGTACGTCACGCGCAACGGCGAGAAGATCCCGCTCGGCGGAGGCACCGAGGACCTCGGCGTCCTCAACAAGATCGAGGCTCCCTGGACGCCCGGCAAGGGCTACACGGAGGTGACCACGGGGTCCAGCTACGTCCAGGTCGTCTCCTTCGACGGCGATGCCTGCCCCGACACCCGGACCCTCCTGACCTACTCCCAGTCGGCCGACCCGACGTCCCCGCACTACGCCGACCAGACCCGCCTCTTCTCTAAGAAGCAGTGGGTCACCGAACGCTTCTGCTCCAGCGAGATCGACAAGGCCCCGGGCCTGAAGGTGGTCACCCTCACGGGGAAGTGACCCGGCCGAGGAGCAGGATCGAGGCCCTGGACGCCGGCCGCGCGCGTCCAGTCCGGCCCTAGGCGCGGGCGGCGTCCGAGCGGAGGAAGTCCAGAATCAGGGCCACGACCTGGTCGGGGAACTGGTCGTGCGGGTAGTGCCCGGCCCCTTCGATCATCTCCAGGCGGCCGGACGGCAGGGCGTCGACGATCGCGGCGCCCTCGGCGCGCGGGTCGGCCCAGTCGGGGTCGAGTGAGCCCTCCACGACCAGGACCGGGCAGCGGACGTTGCCGAGCTGTTCGCCGGCGTCGGCCGGGGCGCTCTTGCCCATGCCCTGCATGGCCTTCATCCGGCCCGGCTCGCGCATCAGGGAGTCGATGCGGCCGATCCGCTCGTCCCAGTGAGCCGGCTTGGCGCCGGGGTAGGCGACGTCGAGGTAGGAGCGCCAGAGCCGCACGCTGCCGGACATCGCGGTGCCGAGCAGCCGCAGCATGCCGCGCCGGTAGCGCTGCACCTTCAGGAGGCCGCCGAGGCTGACCGACTGCTTGCGGGTGAACGGCGCCAGCTCGACCACGGCGCTGACCAGCGAGGGCTCCTTCGCCGCGGCGATGGTGGCGGCGCCGCCCGAGAACGAGTGGCCGACGAGCACGGCCGGGCCGCCCAGGTGGCGGATCAAGGCGAGCAGGTCGCCGGCGACGGCGGTGCGGCTCCACTCGGGCCAGTCGACGCTGGACTCGCCGCAGCCGCGCAGGTCGACGGCGGCGACCCGGTACCCCGCCTCCGCCAGTGCCGGGATCATGCCGCGGTACGCGTCACGGCTGTCGCCCATCCCGTGCGCCAGGACGATCAGCGGCCCGTCCCCCGCCACCTCATAGGCGAGAGTCCCGCCGTCGACGGTCAGAAACTCGGTCATGACGACCTCCAAGTAGCTAATTGAATTAGCTAAAAGCTAACCTGATTAGCCGACGCTGTCAACTCTCCTCCTCCGTGTCCGCTGCGGCGGAGCCCGTGCTCTCGGTTCCGGTGGTCGCGCGCCGGCGGTGCGAGCGGATAGCAGAGTGGTGATAGCCGCCGGGTGAATCGGTATTTGCCCGGTCGTGCGCGGCGGGAGGAGGGTGTGGGCGTGAGCGATCTGCATGACTGGCCGGGGAGCGGGCTCAGCGACGAGGAACTGGACGTCGCCTACAACGTGCGGCGGAAGGCGGGCCCGGAGCTGTTCGCGCGGCACATGGAGCGGTACCGGGAGATGTCGGAGCAGGCCGTGGACGGGCTGGCCGGCCATCCGGGGATCGTCTACGACGAGGCCAGCGGGGAGCGGCTCGATGTGTGGGGCACCGGCGGCGGGCTCCGGCCCGTGTTCGTCTTCCTGCACGGCGGCTACTGGATGGCGCTTTCGCGGGACGTTTCGTCCTTCATGGCGCGGGCCCTGGACGAGCAGGGCGTCGCGACCGTGGTGCCCGACTACACGCTGGCGCCGGAGGCGACGCTGGAGGAGATCGTCCGGCAGGTGCGGGCCGCTGTGGCGTGGGTGTACCGGCACGGACGTGATTTCGGCCTGGATCCCGAGCGGATCGTGGTGGGCGGCAGCTCGGCGGGCGGGCATCTGACCGGCATGACGATGGTCGGCGGCTGGCAGGACGGCCTGGGGCTTCCGCGGGACGTCGTCAAGGCCGCGATGCCGTTCAGCGGTTTGTTCGACATCCGGCCGATCACGCGAATCTATGTCAACGAGTACGTGAAGCTCGATCTGGAGCGGGCCGCGGCGCTGAGCCCTGCTCTGCTGGACGCCGACTACCGGTGTCCCGCGGTGTTCGTGGCCGGAGAGCACGACGGGGACGGGTTCCTGGAGCAGTCGAAGTCGTTCCAGCCGCAGTGGGGCGCCGGGGAGCTGATGATCGTGCCGGACCGCGACCATTTCGATGTCGTGCTCGAACTCGCCGACCCGCGGTCGCCGGTGAGCGCCGAGTTGATGCGCCTGATCAGGCGGTGAGCGCGGCCGCCTCGCGTTCGAGGCGGTCGAGCATGAGGCGGGCGGACGGGACCGGGGAGCGGGCGGCGTCACGCCGACCCGGCGGCGGACCGCCTCCAGGTGCCGTTGCTTCAGCCGCCCGTTGAGGAGGCCGATCGCCCGCATGCCGCCTCACTATCACGGGTTCGTGATAGCTCACTGGTCAATTGGTATTTGTCAGGCATAGCTCGCGGGCGGAGGATCGGAGGTGTCGAGCTGAGCGGGAGGAACGGATGAAGGCTGAGCACTACGTCGGCGGCGTCTTCCGCTCGGACGGGCGGACGTTCCCGCTGATCGACCCCGTGAACGGCGCCGAGCTGGGGGCCGTCCCCGAGGCCACGCGGGGGGTCGTGGACGACGCCGTGTCGGCCGCGCGGGCCGCCCTCAAGGGCCCGTGGGGGACGGCGAGCGCCGAGGAGCGGGCGGCCGCGCTGCGGCGCGTCGCGGACGGCGTCCAGGCCAGGTTCGAGGAGTTCGTCGCGGCCGAGGTCGCCGACACCGGCAGGCCCAGGGCGTTCGCCGAGACCGTCGACGTCCCGCGTGCGGCCGGCAACTTCCGCGCCTACGCCGACCTGCTGTATGGACGTCCCGAACGCGCCTACACGACCCAGGTCCCGGGGTGGAGCACGGGCACCGGGCAGGCGCTCAACTACACGGTGCGGCGGCCGCTCGGCGTCGTGGCGGTCATCTCGCCGTGGAACCTGCCGCTGCTGCTGTCCACCTGGAAGATCGCCCCGGCGCTCGCGTGCGGGAACACCGTCGTCCTCAAGCCGTCGGAGGAGACGCCGTCCACCGCCACGCTCCTCGCCCGGGTCATCGACGAGGCCGGGCTGCCGGAGGGCGTGTTCAACCTGGTGCACGGGCACGGGGCCGGCGCGGCCGGCGAGTTCCTCACCGGGCACCCGGGCGTGGACGCGATCGCCTTCACCGGGGAGTCGGCCACCGGCGCGGCGATCATGCGGAACGCCGCCGAGCACGTGACGCCCGTGTCGTTCGAGCTGGGCGGCAAGAACCCCGCCCTCGTCTTCGCCGACGCCGACCTCGACGCGGCCGTGGACGGCACGGTGCGGTCTTCCTTCACCCATTCGGGGCAGATCTGCCTGTGCACCGAGCGCGTCTACGTCGAACGGCCGGTCTTCGACGAGTTCGTCGGGAAGCTGGCCGGACGGGTGAGGGAGCTCGAGGACTACGGGCCGATGATCTCCGCCGAGCACCGCGACAAGGTCCTGTCGTACTACCGGCTCGCCAGGGAGGAGGGCGCCACGGTCGTCACCGGCGGCGGCGCCCCGGCCTTCGGCGACGAACGGGACGGCGGCTTCTACGTCGAGCCCACCGTGCTCACCGGCCTCCCCGAGTCCGCCCGCACGGTGCGGGAGGAGATCTTCGGGCCGGTCTGCCACGTCGCCCCCTTCGACACCGAGGACGAGGCCCTGCGCCTCGCCAACGACAGCCCCTACGGCCTCGCCTCCACGATCTGGACGACGAGCCTGTCGCGCGCCCACCGGGTGGCGCCCCGCATCGAGACCGGCATCGTCTGGGTGAACTGCTGGAACCTGCGCGACCTGCGGACCCCGTTCGGCGGTGTCAAGGCGTCCGGGATCGGAAGGGAAGGGGGAGAGTACTCCTTGGACTTCTTCTCCGAACCCGTCAACGTCTGCATCCAGATCTGAGAGCGAGCCAGTGACGACGAACATCGACCGGGCCGCCGAGCGGCTCCTCGGCGCCTACGCCAGCGGCACGCCCTGCGCGCCCGTCCGCGACCTGATCACGACGGCGGACGACGCCTACGCCGTCCAGGACCGGCTCACCGAGCGGTGGCTCGGCGAGGGCCGCCGCCTCGCCGGACGCAAGATCGGCCTGACCTCGAAGGCCGTCCAGCGGCAGATCGGCGTGGACAGCCCCGACTTCGGCATGCTGTTCGCCGACATGGCCGTCCCGGACGGCGAGGAGATCCCCGCCGGCGCGGTCCTGCAGCCGCGCGCCGAGGCCGAGGTCGCGCTCGTCCTCGACCGCGACCTGACCCACGAGCGGCACACCGCGGCCGACGTCATCCGCGCGACCGCGTTCGCGCTGCCAGCGATCGAGGTGGTCGGCAGCCGCGTCCGCGACTGGGACATCACGCTCGCCGACACCGTCGCCGACAACGCCTCCTCCGGCATGTACGCGCTCGGCAACCGCCCCGTCCTCCTCAAGGACGCCGACCTGCGCCTCTGCGGGATGGTCATGGAGCGGCGCGGCGAGCAGGTCTCCACCGGCAACGGCGCCGCCTGCCTCGGCCATCCGCTGAACGCCGCGCTGTGGCTCGCCGACACGCTGGTCCGCGTCGGCCGCCCGCTGCGCGCCGGGGACACCGTGCTGACCGGCGCGCTCGGCCCGGTCGTCCCGGCCGCGCCCGGCGACGTGTTCGAGGCCCGCATCGACGGGCTCGGCGACGTCCGCGTCGCCTTCGGCAAGGAGGAGGGCTGATGGTGGACGTGCACGCGCTCGCGGCGGAGCTGGACGAGGCCGCCCGGGACGTCCGCGCGATCCCGAAGCTGACGGACAAGACGCCGTTCGACGTGCCCGCCGCCTACGCGGTGCAGCGGGCGGGGATCGAGCGCCGGCGGCAGCGGGGCGAGCGCCTCGCCGGGGTGAAGATGGGGTTCACCAGCCGCGCCAAGATGGTGCAGATGGGCGTGGACGACGTCATCTGGGGCCTGCTCACCGACGGGATGCTCGCCGAGACGTCCGTCGACCTGTCGCGCCTCATCCACCCGCGCATCGAGCCGGAGATCGCCTACCTGATCGGACGCGAGGTCCGCTCGGCCGCCGAGGTGGAGTCGGCCGTGGCGGGCGTCGCGGTCGGGTTCGAGGTGCTCGACTCCCGCTACCGGGACTTCGAGTTCACCCTCCCCGACGTGATCGCCGACAACGCGTCCGCGGCGCGGTTCGGGTACGGGGCCTGGCACGCGCCGCGCGACCTGCCGAACGTCGGGCTGCTGCTGGAGATCGACGGGCGTCCGGTGCAGACGGGCTCGTCCGCCGCGATCCTCGGCGACCCGGCGCGGTCGCTGCGGGCGGCGGCGCGGCTCGCGCTCGGCGCCGGGATGACGCTGGAACCCGGCTGGATCGTCCTCGCCGGCGCGGCGACGGCCGCAGTCCCGCTGCCGAAGGACGCGCACGTCCGCGTCACCGGAGCGGGCCTCGGCGCCGTGGAGGTGACGACGTGATGGGCGACGCGTTCCTCGTGGACGGCAAGGCCAGGCCGCGGGGGCGGTTCCCGCACCTGAAGCGGGCCGGCGACTTCGTGTTCGTGTCCGGGACGAGCTCCCGCCGCCCGGACGGGACGTTCGTCGGGGCGAGCGCCGACCCCATGGGCGTCACCGACCTCGACATCCGCGCGCAGACCCGCGCCGTCATCGAGAACGTCCGCGACCTGCTCGGGGCCGCCGGCGGGGACCTGCGCGACATCGTGAACATCACCGCCTACCTGGTGAACATGAACGACTTCGGCGGCTACAACGAGGTCTACGGCGAGTACTTCGACGAGACCGGCCCCGCCCGCACGACCGTCGCCGTCCACCAGCTCCCGCACCCGCACCTGCTCATCGAGATCTCGTGCGTCGCCCACATTCCCCGCAACGGCAAGGAGGCCGGATCATGACCCTCCCGCAGCTGTCGTACGGACGGCCGTTCAACTTCGAGTCCTGGATCGACGAGCACCGCGACCTGCTCAAACCGCCGGTCGGCAACGTCCAGGTGTTCGACGACGCCGGGCTGATCATCATGGTGGTCGGCGGCCCCAACCAGCGCACCGACTTCCACGACGACCCCACCGAGGAGTTCTTCTACCAGCTCAAGGGCAACATGGTGCTGCGCGTCATGGAGGAGGAGGGCCGCCCGCCGACGGACCTGCAGATCAACGAGGGGGACGTCTTCCTGCTGCCGCCGCACGTCCGGCACTCGCCGCAGCGGCCCGAGGCCGGCTCGATCGGCCTCGTCGTGGAGATCCCGCGGCCGGAGGGGCTCAAGGAGGCGTTCGAGTGGTACTGCACCGAGTGCCACCACCTCGTCCACCGCGCCGAGCTCCAGGTCCGCTCGATCGTCGACGACCTGCCGCCCGCCTTCGAGGCCTTCTACGGCGGCGACCGCAAGTGCCCCAACTGCGGGGCCGTCCACCCCGGCAAGACGTGGCCGCAGACCATGACCCCGACCACGGCGCCCCGGGTCTGACATGGCGGTCATCGACGTCCACGCCCACGTCTTCCCGCGGATCAGCCGCGCCGAGGGCCGCGTCCTCGCCGACGAGGGGCAGCCCTGGCTCCGCGTCGACGGCGGCGGCAGCGGCATGATGATGTGCGGCGACGACGAGTACCGGCCGGTCGGCGAGGCGCTCTGGGACCCCGAGCGCCGCATCGCCGACATGGACGCGGCGGGCGTGGACGTCCAGGCCGTCTCGTCCACCCCGCTCATGTTCGGGTACGCGGCCGAGCCGTCCCGCGCCGCCGAGTGGTGCGAGCTGGTCAACGAGCGCATCCTCGCGTTCTGCGCGCACGCCCCCGGCCGGCTCCTGCCGCTCTGCCAGGTCCCCCTCCAGGACCCGGAGCTCGCCCGCGACATCGCGACGCGGGCGAAGGCGGCCGGGCACCGCGGCGTCCACATCGGCAACCACGTCGGCGACCGCGACCTCCACGACGACGGCATCACCGCGTTCCTCGCGCACTGCGCGACGCTCGGCCTGCCCGTGCTGGCGCACCCCTGGGACATGCTCGGCGCCGACCGGATGCGCGGGCACATGCTGCCCTGGCTGTCGGGGATGCCCGCCGAGACCCAGCTCAGCATCCTCGGGCTGATGCTGTCGGGTGCGTTCGAGCGCATCCCGGAGTCGCTGCGGCTGTGCTTCTGCCACGGCGGCGGCTCCTTCGCGTTCCTGCTCGGCCGCGCCGACAACGCCTGGCACCGCCGCGACATCGTCCGCGCCGACTCGCCGCGCCCGCCGTCGGAGTACACCGACCGGTTCCACGTCGACTCCGCCGTGTTCGACCCGCGCGCCCTCCGGCTGCTCGTGGACGTCATGGGCGCCGGGCGCGTCATGCTCGGCACCGACTACCCGTTCCCGCTCGGCGAGAAGGAGCCGGGCGCGGCGATCCGGGCGTGCCCCGGGCTGGACGACGCCGACCGCGCCCGGATGCTCGGCGGCAACGCGGAGGCGTTCTTCGCCCCCGCCGGCGACCCGGTGGCGGACGCGGCAGGCGAACGACTCGTGACCACGGAGGGAATGGCCCAGTGAGCTACGCGACCTCAGCGGAGGACGAGGCGCGGCGGCTCGACGAGACCGACCCGCTGCCCACGCTGCGCGGCGAGTTCCTCGTCCCGCCCGCGCCCGGCGGTGCGTACGAGGAGGCCGCGTACTTCGCCGGCAACTCCCTCGGCCTCCAGCCGCGCGGCGCCGCGGGACTGATCCGCGAGGAGCTGGACGACTGGGCGCGGCTCGCCGTCGAGGCCCACACGCGGGGCCGCCGCCCGTGGGTCGGCTACCACGAGCTGCTGCGCGAGCCCTTCGCCCGGCTCGTCGGGGCCCGGCCGCACGAGGTCGTCGCGATGAACTCGCTGACGGTCAACCTGCACCTGATGATGGCGAGCTTCTACCGGCCCGCCGGGACCCGCACCCGCATCGTGATCGAGGACTCGGCGTTCCCGTCCGACTCGTACGCGGTCGCCAGCCAGGCCGTCCACCACGGGCTGGACCCGGCCGAGACCGTCGTGCGGCTGAGGCCCCGCCGCGGCGAGGACAACCTGCGCACCGAGGACGTCCTCGGCTTCCTCGAACGCGAGGGCGACACGGTCGCGCTCGTCCTGCTCGGCGGCGTCAACTACCTGACCGGCCAGCTCATGGACATGCCCGCGATCACCAAGGCGGGCCGCGCCGCCGGCGCCGCCGTCGGCTGGGACCTCGCGCACGCCGCCGGGAACGTCCCGCTCCGCCTGCACGACTGGGACGTGGACTTCGCCGCCTGGTGCACCTACAAGTACCTGAACAGCGGCCCCGGCGCGGTCGCCGGCTGCTTCGTCCACGAGCGGCACGTGCGGGACGCGTCCGTGCCGAGGCTGTCCGGCTGGTGGGGGACCGAACCGTCGGTCCGCTTCCGGATGGACCCCGACATCGCGCCGCCCGCCTCCGCCGACGCCTGGCAGCTGTCCAACCCGCCCATCATGGCGCTCGCCCCCGTCCTCGCCTCCCTGGAGATCTTCGACCGGGTCGGGATGGAGGCGCTGCGCGCCAAGAGCCTGCGCCTCACCGGCTACCTGGCGTCCCGGCTCGCCCCGCTCGGCGGCCTGGAGATCATCACCCCGGCGGACCCCGCGGCGCGCGGCACCCAGCTGTCGCTGCGGGTCGCGGACGCGGGCGGGCTCGTCCGGCGGCTCGCCGAGGCGCACGGCGTGGTCGCCGACGCACGCGAGCCCGACGTCGTGCGGCTCGCGCCCGTCCCGCTGTACTGCACGTTCCACGACTGCCACCGCGCCGCCGAGGCACTGGCGGATCTTGTTTAGGTGTGTCAGTGCATAAGTCGGTCCGGCATCGGGTAGGTTCGGACGCGTTGCACGATGACCCGGCCAGGCCGGCGTCTAGCAGTCTCGAAGCGTTTTTCCGGGTGACCGGCGGACGTGGGATGAGTCCGCTTGCAGCCCGGCCCGCCGCCCGGCGGGCCGGTGAGGTCACAGCAGAAGGAAAGACAGCATGGCCGAAGGCACCGTGAAGTGGTTCAACGCCGAGAAGGGCTTCGGGTTCATCGCGCCTGACGGCGGCGGCCCCGACGTGTTCGTCCACTACTCGGCGATCACCACCAGCGGGTACCGCAGCCTGGACGAGAACCAGCGCGTCGGGTTCGAGATCACGCAGGGCCAGAAGGGCCCGCAGGCCGAGGGCGTCTACCCGCTCTAAGGCACAGGTCCGCACCCGCGTCAGGCCGGGGACGCTCGCCGTCCCCGGCCTTTCGCCTCCCCGCCGGCCGCGCTCGCCCGGCTCGCGGGCCGCTAGCGCAGCGCCTTCGCGGACGTCCCGGGCACGGGCGCGCCCCGGCCGGCGCCGCGCGGCCGCAGCGCGCCGGCCGCCAGCGTCATCACCGCGACCACGCAGGTGATCATCGCGAACGCGGCGGGGTAGGACAGCGCGCCCGCCGTCCAGCCGGTGACGGCCGGGGCGGTCAGCCCGGACAGGTAGGTGATCGTCGCGACGCCCGCCACGCCCTCGCCGGGCGTCGCGCCGGTGCCGGCCGCCGCCGCGAACACCAGCGGGACGACCGTGGCGATCCCGACGCCGATGAGCGCGAAGCCGGCGATGGCGAGCCAGGGCGTGCGGGCGGCGACCACCAGGACCCCGCCGAGCACCGCGACCGAGCCGCCGGAGCGGACGACCGCCGGCGGGCCGAACCGGTGCACGACCCGGTCGCCCGCCAGCCGGGCCCCCGCCATGCTGGACATGAAGATCGTGTACGCGGCGGCGGCGAGGCCGGGCCCCGAGTCGGCGACCTCGGTGAGGTAGACGGCGGACCAGTCGGCGCTCGCGCCCTCGGCGAACGTCCCGCAGAACCCGACCACGCCGATCGCGAGGACGGCCCGGGTCGGCAGCGCGAAGCGGCGCGGCGCCGGGACGCCGCCGGCCGGGCGGTCCGCGAGCAGCCGCCGCCCGGCGAGGCCGCCCGCCGCCAGCAGCGCCAGCGCGGCCAGGCCGAGGTGGAGCCGGGCGTCGACCCGGGCGTGCGCGGCGGCGATCCCGGCGCCGCCGGCGGCGAGGCTGCCGACGCACCACAGCCCGTGCAGCCCCGACATGATCGGGCGGCGCATGCTCCGCTCCACCGCGACGGCGTGCGCGTTCATCACGACGTCCGACATGCCGGCGGTCGCCCCGAACAGCAGCATCGCCGGGAACAGCCAGCCGGGCGCGGGCGCGAGGGCGGGCAGGGCGAGCGCCGCGCACCACGCCGCGATCAGCAGCCGGACGGTGCGGCGCTCGCCCATCCGGTGCGCGAGCCGGCTCGCGGTCGGCATGGCGGCGAACGCGCCGACGGACGGGCACAGCAGGGCGAGCCCGAGGACGCCGGGGGAGAGGCCGAGACGGTCCTGGATCCAGGGGAGGCGGGTGGCGATGGTGCCCGCCACGGCGCCGTGCACGGCGAAGGTCACGCCGATGGCGCGGTGGTGAGGGTTCATGGGCGTAGAAACTAACAGGCAGGCTTCCTGATGAAAAGTGGATAAGGCAGGCTCCCTGACTAATATGTGGGCCGTGAAGACCGCCGACCCGACGATGGCCCGCGCGATCAACGACCGGCTCGCGCTCGACCTGCTGCTCGAACGCGGCCCGCTGACCGCGCCGCAGCTGCGCGCGCTGACCGGGCTGTCCCGGCCGACGGTGTCCGACCTGCTCGAGCGGCTGCGCGCGGGCGGGCTGATCGAGATCGTGGGGGAGACCGGCAGCGACCGGCGGGGCCCGAACGCCCGGCTCTACGGCCTGGTCTCCGGGCGCGCCCACGTCGCCGGCGTCGACCTGCGCCGCGACGCCGTCCACGTCGCCGTCGCCGACCTCGCCGGCGGCGAGACCGGGAGCGCGTCGCGCCCGCTGCCGCCGGACCCTGACCTGGCCGCGCTCGTCGCCGGGGCGGTCGGCGAGGCCGCCGGCGGCCGCGCCCTGCACACCGTCGTGCTCGGCACCCCCGGGCTCGTCGACCCGCGCACCGGAGCGGTGACCGGCAGCGGCGTCCCCGGCGGGCGGCCCGACCTCGGCGCGGCGCTCCGGGACGCGCTCGGCACGCGGGTGCGGCTGGAGAACGAGGTCAACCTCGGCGCCATCGCCGAGCACCGGGAGGGCGCCGCGGCGGGCAGCGACGACTTCGCGCTGCTGTGGCTGGACGACGGCGTCGGCGGCGCGCTCGTCCTGGACGGGCGGCTGCGGCGCGGCGCGTCCGGCGGCGCCGGCGAGGTGGGGCTGCTGAAGTTCGGCGGCGCCGACTTCTGCCGGTTGCTGGACGCGGCCGCCGTGGCCGGCCTCGGCAGTGAGACGGTCGCCGCGCGGATCGCCGAGGCGGTGTTCGTGCTCGTCGCCGTGCTCGACCCCGGGCTCGTCGTGCTCGGCGGCGCGCTCGGCCGCGCGGGCGGCGACCGGCTCGCCGGGCTGGTCGCGGACCGGCTCGGCCCGCTCAGCCCGGCCGCGGCCGAGGTGCGGGCGAGCCGCGTCGAGGGCGACGCGGTGCTGCGCGGCGCCGTGCTGACCGCCCTCGACCTCGTCCGCGACGACGTGTTCGGCTACGAGTCCTTCTCCGGCTAGGAGTCCTTGGGCAGGCGCTCGCCCGTGCGGAGGCGGTCGAGGCCGAGCCAGATGAACTCCACCGCCATCTGCTCGGCGCGCTCGCGCGGGGTGTCGGGGTGCTCCAGCCACCACGACACCATCGACAGCATCGACCCGTACATCAGCGGGACGAGCAGCCGGGCGCGCCGCTCGTTGACCTCCAGCGCGGCCGGGGACAGCGCCGGGTCGGCGCGGCGGCGGCGCAGCAGCAGGTCGGCGAACGCGGTGCCGAGCCGGTCGCGCAGCTCCCGCAGCTCCAGGCCCACCTCCGGCTTGTCCAGGTGCCGGACGACCACCGCCCACGCGTCCGGCTCCGCGGTGGCGTAGTCGAACAGCACCCGGATCATCGCCCGGATGCCGTCCGCCGAGCCGTGCGCGGCGAGCACCGCCTCGTTCAGCCGTGCGGTGAGCTCGGCGACGATCGCCTCGGTGACCTCGGCGAACAGCTCCTCCTTGGACGCGAAGTGCTGGTAGAGCAGCGCCTTGGACACCCGCGCCGCCGCGGCCACGTGCTCCATCTGCGTCAGGTGGTAGCCGCGGCGGCCGAACTCCTCCAGCGCGACCTGCAGCAGCTGCTCGCGCCGCCGGGCGTACGGCATCCGCCGCCGCACGCCCGCCTCCCCCGTGTCACTCGTCATGTGCCGAGGTACTTGCCCAGCTCGGCGCGGGCCACCGAGCGCACGTGCACCTCGTCCGGCCCGTCGGCGAGGCGCAGCGTGCGCAGGCCCGCCCACATCGCGGCGAGCGGGGTGTCGGCGCTGACCCCGGCGCCGCCGTGCACCTGGATCGCCCGGTCGACGACCTCCAGCGCGACGCGCGGCGCGACCACCTTGATCGCCGCGACCTCGGACCGGGCCGCCTGCACGCCGTGCTGGTCGATCATCCAGGCGGCCTTCAGGGTGAGCAGCCGGGCCTGCTCGATCGCCATCCGCGACTCGGCGATCTGCTGGCGGACGACGCCCTGCTTGGCCAGCGGGCCGCCGAACGCCACGCGCGACACCGCGCGCTCGCACATCAGCTCCAGCGCCCGCTCGGCCATCCCGATCGCGCGCATGCAGTGGTGGATGCGGCCGGGGCCGAGCCGCGCCTGCGCGATCGCGAAGCCGCCGCCCTCCTCGCCGACGAGGTTCTCCACCGGGACGCGGACGTCGGTGAAGGTGATCTCGCAGTGGCCGTGCTGGTCCTGGTAGCCGAAGACGGGCAGCGACCGGACGACCTCCACGCCGGGCGCGTCCAGCGGCACCAGGACCATCGACTGCTGCCGGTAGGGGTGCCCGTCCGGGTCGGTCTTGCCCATCACGATCATGATCTTGCAGCGCGGGTCGGCGGAGCCGCTGGTCCACCACTTGCGGCCGTTGATCACGTAGTGGTCGCCGTCCCGCTCGATGCGGGTGGAGATGTTGGTGGCGTCGGAGCTGGCGACGTCCGGCTCCGTCATCGCGAAGGCGCTGCGGATCTCGCCGTTCAGCAGCGGGCGCAGCCACTTCTCCTTCTGCTCGGGCGTGCCGAACAGGTGCAGGACCTCCATGTTCCCGGTGTCGGGCGCCGCGCAGTTGGTCGCCTCCGGCGCGAGGCTCGGGGAGCGTCCCGTCAGCTCGGCGAGGGGGGCGTAGTCGGTGACCGACAGGCCGTGCGCCGGATCGTCGCTGTCGGGGAGGAACAGGTTCCACAGGCCGCGCTTGCGGGCCTCGACCTTGAGCTCCTCGACGACCTGCGGGACGTGGTGCTCGCGGCCGGCCGCGCGCAGCTCCGCCCGCTGGGCCGCGTAGACCGGCTCGGCCGGGTAGACGTGGGAGTCCATGAATTCCTGGAGCCGCCCGAGGTACTCCCGGGCCCGCTCGCTCAAACCGAAGTCCATTCCGCTAGAGTAACTGACGAGTCAGTTACTTCGGGAGGGAGTCCCCATGGCAGCCTTCGACGGCACCGGAAAGGTCGCGCTGATCACGGGCGGATCCAACGGGATCGGGGCCGCGGTGGCGCGCCGGCTCGCCCGCGAGGGCGCCCGGGTCGTCCTCGCCGACGTCGACGCCGAGGCCGGGGACGCGCTCGCGAAGGAGCTGGACGGCGCGTTCGTCCGCTGCGACGTGCGCGAGCCCGCCGACAGCGAGGCCGCCGTCGCGACCGCCGTCGAGCGCTTCGGCGGCCTGGACGTCGCGTTCCTCAACGCCGGCGTCGCCGGCGGCGGGGGAGTGGGCGACGACTTCGACCTCGCGGCCTACCGCCGGGCCATGGGCGTCAACTTCGACGGCGTCGTGTTCGGCGCGCACGCCGCGCTGCCCGCGCTGCGCGCCCGCGGGGGCGGCGACATCATCGCCACCGCCAGCATGGCGGCGCTCACCGCGACGCCGTTCGACCCCGTGTACGGCGCGAACAAGGCGGCCGTCGTCGGTCTCGTCCGCGCCCTCGGGCCGACGTACGCCGACGAGGGCATCCGGGTGAACGCCCTGTGCCCCTCGTTCGCCGACACCGACATCCTCGCCCCGCTCAAGGGGCATCTGCAGGAGACCGGCTTCCCGATCCTGGACGTCGGCGACGTCGTCGAGGCGTTCATGCGGATCCTGGAGGCCGGCGGCGCGGGCGAGGCCTGGTACGTGGTGCCCGGCCGCCCGTCCGAGCCGTTCAAGTTCCGCGGCGTCCCGGGCCCCCGCTGAGCCGCCGAGACCCGGAGGAGGGACATTGCGCGCGATCCAGATCACCGAGTTCGGCGGGCCCGAGGTCCTCAACGTCGCCGAGCTGCCCGACCCGTCCGCCGGGCCCGGTCAGCTCCTCATCGACGTGTCGCGGGCCGGCGTCAACTACGCCGACACCCACCAGGCCGAGAACAGCTACCTGTCGGCGTCCACGCTGCCGATGGTGCCGGGCGGCGAGGTCGTCGGCACCACCGCGGACGGCCGCCGCGTCGTCGCGCTCGTCGGCACCGGCGGCTACGCCGAGAAGGCCGTGGCCCCCGAGGCGCTGGCCTGGGACGTCCCCGCCGCCGTCGACGACGTCACCGCGCTCGGCATGATCGTGCAGGGCGCGTCCGCGTGGGTGCTGCTGCGCCGGAACGCGCACCTGGCGCCGGGCGAATCGGTCGTCGTGCACGCCGCCGCCGGCGGGGTCGGGACGCTGGCCGTCCAGCTCGCCAAGACCTGGGGCGCCGGGCGGGTCATCGCCACCGCCTCGTCCGAGGAGAAGCGCGACCTCGCCCTCGACCTCGGCGCCGACGCCGCGGTCGACGCGAACGAGCCCGACCTCCAGGCCGCGCTGATCGACGCGAACGGCGGCAGGCGGGTCGACATCGTCCTGGAGATGACGGGCGGCTCCGTCACCGACCAGAGCCTGCGCGCCCTCGCGCCGTTCGGCCGGCTCGCGTTCTACGGGATGGCGTCCAGGCGGGAGCCGTCGCCCGTCCGGCCGGCCGCGCTGATGGCGCACTCCACCACGATCTCCGGCATGTGGCTGCCGCACGTCTTCCGGCTCCCCGGCGACGTGATGCGCACCGCGCTGGACGAGCTGTTCGGCCTGGCCGCCGCCGGCCGGCTCCGGGTGATCGGCGGCGGCGAGTACGGGCTCACCGAGGCCGGGCGCGCGCACGAGGACCTGCGGGCGCGCCGCACCACCGGCAAGCTCGTCCTCGACCCGTCCCGCTAGCCGGCGCGGCGGCCGGCCCCGTCCGGCTAGCCGACCAGGCCGTTCTCGTAGGCGTACACGACGGCCTGGGTGCGGTCGCGCAGCCCGAGCTTGGTCAGCACGTGCCCCACGTGCGTCTTGATCGTCTGCTCGGCCAGCACCAGCTCGGCGGCGATCTCGGCGTTGGACAGGCCGCGCGCCATGAGCCGCAGCACGTCCAGCTCGCGCGGCGTCAGCCCGGCGGTCGCCTGCGGGCTCGGCCGCTGGTGCCGGCGGCGGCGCGCGAAGTCGCCGATCAGCCGCCGGGTGATGGACGGGGCGAGCAGCGCGTCGCCCGCCGCCACGACCCGCACCCCGTTCACCAGGTCGGCCGCCGAGGCGTCCTTCAGCAGGAACCCGCTGGCGCCCGCGCCGAGCGCCTCGTAGACGTACTCGTCCAGGTCGAACGTGGTGAGGACGAGCACCTTCGGCCGCGCCCCGGCCGGGTCGGCGTCCGGGTCGGGGGCGCCGGCCAGCTCGGCGGTGGCGGCGAGGCCGTCCATCTCCGGCATCCGGATGTCCATCACGATCACGTCCGGGTCGAGCCGGCGGCTCATCTCCACCGCCTCGCGGCCGTTGCCCGCCTGCCCGACCACCTCGATCTCCGGGTCGGAGGACAGCAGCGCCGCGAGCCCGTCGCGGATCATCACCTGGTCGTCGGCGATCAGCACCCGAATCGTCACGACGCCACCCTACGGCGGCGAAGATCAGTCCGCGTCCCCGTAGGGCAACTCCGCCGCCACCGACCAGCCGGCGGCGCCGTGCGGGCCGGCGTCCAGGCGGCCGCCGAGCATCGTGACGCGCTCGCGCATCCCGACCAGGCCGTGCCCGCCGCCCTGCGACTCCTCGGGCGTGCTGCGGGCGCCGTCGTCGGTGACCGACACCGCCAGCGCATCCGGCCCGTACCTCACCTCGACGTGGACGCGGGAGCCCGGCGCGTACCGGGACGCGTTGCTCAGCGACTCCTGCACGATCCGGTACGCCGACAGGTCCACCCCGGCGTTCAGCGGGCGCGGCACGCCGACCACGGCGGTGGCGACCGAGAGCCCGGAGCGGCGCGCGGCGGCGACCAGGTCGTCCAGCCGGTCCAGGCCCGGCTGCGGGGCCCGCTCGGCGCCCTCGCCGTCGGCGCGCAGCAGCCCCACCACGCGGCGCGTCTCGGTGAGCGCCTCGCGCGCCGCGTCCCGCACCACCCCGAACGTCTGCCGGGCCGCCTCCGGCAGGTCGGGGATCTTGTAGGGGGCCGCCTCCGCCTGCATCGCGATCACCGACATGTGGTGCGCGACCACGTCGTGCAGCTCGCGGGCGATGCGGGCGCGCTCCTCCAGCACCGCCTGCCGGGCCAGGTCCTGCCGGTGCTGCTCCTCGCGGCGGCGCAGCTCCTCCACCGCGGAGTGCCGCCCGCCGACCGCGTCGCCGAACGTCAGCGCGACCGCCGCGATCCCCGTGAGGATCATGGCGAACCAGCCGGGCATGCCGAACAGCACGGCGGGCAGGAACACGCCGCCGACGGTGACCGCGCCGACCCCGACGGTCGTCTGCCGGTCCGCGCCGACGCCGGTGAAGAACAGGATGACGACCAGCGCCAGGATCGCGGTGACCGGCCACGGCATGAAGCCCTCGCCGTGCCGGGCGAACACCGTGAGCAGCAGCCCGGCCGCCGCGACCCGCCAGGCGGCGAGCGGCCAGCGGGCCGCGAAGATCAGCGGGGTCGCCTGCAGCACGCCGAGCGGCCACGCCAGCCCGGACGCCACGTGGTACTGCTCGATCGGGATGGCGATGGACCCCGCGGTGAAGCCGATCGTCAACCCGGCCAGCAGCACCAGGATCGGCACGCGCAGCAGCAGGCGCCCGGGCAGCAGGGTGACCGGCGGGCCGTCCCCGCCGGGCAGCAGGGCGGAGCGCACGCCGGCGAGCAGCCGGGTGCGGCGGACCGCCGCGGAGCGTTCGGGATCGTTCATTTGACTCGGAGCCTAGAACCCCGGGGCGCCGTCCGCCTGACCCGGAGGAGGGAGATCCGACCCGGTCCTCGGGTATCACCCCTGGGCAGCGCGATCGCGCGGCGATCTTGCGGTGGCCCGGGCGGCGGCGGAGACTGCGGGGATGACCGACCTGAGCCATCCGATCTTCGCCCGGCTCTATCCGCGGCTGGACGCCGGCTGCGCGAGGGCGGGCGGGGACGCGCACCGCGCCGAGCTGCTCGCCGGGGCGTCCGGCCGCGCGCTGGAGGTGGGCGCCGGGCACGGGGCCAACTTCGCGCACTACCCGCCGGAGGTCACCGAGGTCGTCGCCGTCGAACCCGAGCCGCGGCTGCGCGCCAAGGCCGACCACGCCGCCCGCCGCGCGCCCGTGAGCGTCACGGTGCGCCCCGGCGTCGCCGAGGACCTCGACCTGGACGACGCCTCGTTCGACGTCGCGGTGGCGTCGCTCGTGCTGTGCTCGGTGCGCGATCCCGTCCGCGCCCTGTCCGAGCTGAGGCGCGTCCTCAAACCGGGCGGCCAACTGCGCTACTACGAGCACGTGCGGGGGACGACGCCGGGGAAGGTGCGGTTCCAGCGGTTCGCCGACGTGCTGTGGCCGTTCTTCGCCGCCGGCTGCCACGTGTCCCGCCCGACGGGCGAATGGATCGCCGGCGCGGGCTTCACCGTGCGGACCGAGCGGCGCTTCGACTTCCCCGTCCCCGGGCGGGGCAACCCGGCCTCGCCGCACGTCCTGGGCGTCGCCGTCCGCGACTGAGGCCGCCCGGCATCCCGCATAAGGTCCTCCTGCCGGGGAAGATCAGGGCCCATGACGACCTCGGGCAGCCGGCCTCGGCCATCGGACGACCCGGAGCGGGACCGCCCCTCGCACGCCACCGCCACCGCGGTGCTGCTCGCCGCCGCGGCGGCCCTCGGCGGCTTCCTGTTCGGCTACGACTCCTCGGTGATCAACGGGGCCGTCGACGCGATCAAGGGGCGGTTCGACCTGAGCGGCTTCGTCGTCGGCCTCGTGGTGTCGTCCGCGCTGCTCGGCTGCGCCGCCGGCGCCTGGTTCGCCGGGCCGATCGGCGACCGGATCGGCCGTGTCCGGGTGATGCTCATCGCCGGGGTGCTCTTCGTGGTCAGCTCGATGGGCTCGGCGCTGGCCTTCAGCGCCGCCGACCTGACCGCCTGGCGGCTGGTCGGCGGCCTCGCCATCGGCGCCGCGTCGGTGATCGCGCCCGCCTACATCGCCGAGATCGCGCCCGCCGCCGTGCGCGGCCGGCTCGGCTCGCTGCAGCAGATGGCGATCGTCCTCGGCATCTTCGCGGCCCTCGTCGTCGACTACGTCATCGCCCGGGTATCCGACGGCGGCGCCTCCGGGACGTTCCCGTGGGGCGGGGACGCGTGGCGCTGGATGTTCGCCAGCGCCGCCGTGCCCGCCGTCCTGTACGGGGCCGTCGCGCTGACCATCCCCGAGTCGCCGCGCTACCTGGTCAAGCGGCGCCGGACGGCCGAAGCCCGCCGGGTGCTGCGGCGGGTCATGGGCCGCGGCGACGTGGACGCCAAGATCAAGGAGATCGTCCGGTCGATCGCCGAGGACCGGCCCGTCCGGCTGGGGGACCTGCGCGGGAACCGGTTCGGCCTGCTGCCCATCGTCTGGGTCGGCATCCTGCTGTCGGTCTTCCAGCAGTTCGTCGGCATCAACGTGATCTTCTACTACTCGTCCTCGCTGTGGCAGGCGGTCGGGTTCTCCGAGAGCGACGCGATGTTCACCTCGGTGATCAACTCGCTGGTGAACGTGGCGTTCACGCTGGTCGCGATCGCGCTGGTGGACCGGATCGGGCGGCGCCCGCTGCTGCTCGCCGGCGCCGCCGGCATGGCGGTCTCCCTCGGCACCCTCGCGGCCTGCTTCGGCACCGCGCCCGTGGTGGACGGGGAGCCGAACCTCGGCGACGTCGCCGGGCCCGTCGCGCTCGTCGCGGCCAACGTGTTCGTCGCCTCGTTCGCGGCGACCTGGGGGCCGGTCGTCTGGGTGATGCTGGGCGAGATGTTCAACAACTTCATCCGCGCCTCCGCGCTCGCCGTCGCGGCCGCCGCGCAGTGGGTGGCGAACTGGGTGATCACCACCACCTTCCCCGGCATCTCGGGGTTCTCCCTCCTCCTCGCCTACGGCCTCTACACGGCGTTCTCCGTCCTCGCGTTCCTGTTCGTGCTGCGCGCCGTCCCCGAGACGAAGGGCCGCGAGCTGGAGGACATGGACCGGCTCGCCGCCCCGCGGGCGCGCGCGTGACGGCGCGTAACCGGGTGCGGGGGCGTGCCCCGCTCGGTTACAGTGGTGGCATGCCGCACGCGTCCGTCCAGACGACCACGCCGGGTCACTCCCGGCGCGACGGCGGCATGTCCTGACATTGCACGCGGAAGGGCCCCGGGAGCGATCCCCGGGGCCCTTCCGCTTTCCGGAGATCGCCGCGGGTCCTCCCCGACGAGAGGAGCACCCGATGGAGCCGGATGCGTCCGGGGCCGGCCCCGAGTCGATAGCATCGGAACCCGCTGATCCCAGACCACCATCGCGAGGAGTACCCGTGTCCACCGTGCCCGAACTGCGCATCAGACTCGACGGCGGCGAGCGGGCGGTACCGGCGGGCACCACCGCGGGCGAGGCCCTGGACGCCGACGGCCGCACCGTGATCGCCGCGCGGGTCAACGGGGAGCTGTGCGACCTCGCCCGCGAGCTGCGCGACGGCGACGCAGTCGAGCCGGTCGAGATCGGCTCCGACGACGGCCGGGCGATCATGCGGCACTCGGCCGCGCACGTGATGGCGCAGGCCGTGCAGGAGCTGTTCCCCGAGGCCAAGCTCGGCATCGGCCCGCCGGTGGAGAACGGGTTCTACTACGACTTCGACGTCGCCGAGCCGTTCACCCCCGACGACCTCAAGCGCATCGAGAAGCGGATGCGCGAGATCGTCAAGCAGGGCCAGCGGTTCTCCCGGCGCCCCGTCTCCGACGACGACGCGCGCGCCGAGCTGGCCGACGAGCCCTACAAGCTGGAGCTGATCGGGCTGAAGGGCTCCGGTCCGGTCGAGGACGCCGCGGACGGCGCGAACGTCGAGGTGGGCGCCGGGGAGCTGACCATCTACGACAACCTCGACGCCAAGTCCGGCGAGCTGCGCTGGAAGGACCTGTGCCGCGGCCCGCACCTGCCGTCCACCCGCGTCATCCCGGCGTTCAAGCTGATGCGCTCGGGCGGCGCGTACTGGCGCGGCAGCGAGAAGAACCCGCAGCTGCAGCGGATCTACGGCACCGCGTGGGAGTCCCGCGAGAAGCAGGACGAGTACCTGAAGTTCCTGGAGGAGGCCGAGAAGCGCGACCACCGCCGGCTCGGCGCCGAGCTCGACCTGTTCTCCTTCCCGCCGGAGCTGGGCAGCGGCCTGCCGGTCTTCCATCCCAAGGGCGGCATCATCCGCAAGGAGATGGAGGACTACATGCGCCGCCGGCAGCAGGAGGCCGGCTACGAGTTCGTCAACACCCCGCACATCACCAAGTCGTCGCTGTTCGAGATCTCCGGCCACCTGCCGTACTACGGCGAGGACATGTTCCCGCCCTTCGAGGTCGACGAGGTCGAGTACCGCGTCAAGCCGATGAACTGCCCGATGCACAACCTGATCTTCCGGGCGCGCGGGCGGTCCTACCGGGAGCTGCCGCTGCGGCTCTGCGAGTTCGGCTCGGTGTACCGGTACGAGAAGTCGGGCGTGGTGCACGGGCTCACCCGCGTGCGCGGCATGACCCAGGACGACGCGCACATCTACACCACCAAGGAGCAGATGGGCGAGGAGATCAAGTCGCTGCTGAGCTTCGTGCTCAGCGTCCTGCGCGACTTCGGCCTCTCCGAGTTCTACCTGGAGCTGTCCACCCGCGACGACTCCGACAAGTTCATCGGCGACGCGGCCGACTGGGCGGAGGCCACCGAGGCGCTGCGCCAGGCGGCCGAGGAGTCCGGCCTCGACCTCGTGGACGACCCGGGCGGCGCGGCGTTCTACGGGCCGAAGATCTCCGTCCAGGCCAAGGACGCGATCGGCCGCACCTGGCAGCTGTCCACCATCCAGCTCGACTTCAACCAGCCCAAGCGGTTCGGCCTGGAGTACCAGGCCGCCGACGGCACCCGGCAGACCCCCGCGATGATCCACCGCGCGCTGTTCGGGTCGGTCGAGCGCTTCCTCGGCGTGCTGGTCGAGCACTACGCGGGCGCGATGCCGCCGTGGCTGTCGCCGGTGCAGGCGGTCGGCATCCCGATCGGCGACGCGCACGTCCCGCACCTGGAGAAGGTCGCGGCGAGGCTGCGCGAGCGGGGGATCCGCGCCGAGGTCGACGCCTCCGCCGACCGGATGCAGAAGAAGATCCGCAACGCGCAGAAGCAGAAGATCCCGTACATGCTGCTGGCGGGCGACGACGACGTGGCCAAGGACGCCGTGTCGTTCCGGTACCGCACCGGCGAGCAGAAGAACGGCGTCCCGATCGACGACGCGGTCGACGAGATCGTCAAGGCCGTCGAGGCGCGCGTGCAGATCTGACGCCCCCGCGATCCCGGCGCCCCAGGCCCGGCCGCCCGCCCGCCTGCCCGGCGCGGCGGACGGCGGGGTGGGCGCCGCCCGGAGTTGGTAGCCTCATCGATCACGTGCCACGACGGGGAGTCAGCGGAGATGAAGACCAGGAGGCCCGCGCGGCGTGGCCGGAGGGCCCGGCTCTGGGGCCGGATCGCCGGCTACGGCGGCACCCTGCTGCTCGTCGCCGCCGCCGTGATCGTGCTGCTCATGCCGCTGATGGACGACGGGAAGAAGGGCACGGCGGGCGCCCAGGGGCCGGCGGGCCCGGCCGCCTCCGCGCCGCCCGGGGCGCCCGGCGGCGCGGTGCTCCCGGCGACGCCGACCAACCCGGTGCCGCAGCAGAACGGCGGCGGCAGCCCGTACCCGGGCGGCGCGACCGGCGGGTCCGGCGGGCAGGGCGGCGGCCCGCAGATCCCGCAGCCGGGCGGCGGCGGGTCCCTCGACTGGTGCCCGAACGGCACGGCGTTCTACCGCGCCACGGCGACCGGCGTGGACGTCCTCGTCACCGTCTCCGCGAGCGGCCTGATCCGGGCCGAACTCGTCCTGCAGGGGGCGTCGCCCAAGTCGCAGCAGGCGAGCGCCAAGGGCGGCAGGCCGCACACCTTCCACTTCACCGGCGTCCCGCCGCGCCAGGTCGAGCGCGTCAAGGTCACCACCGTGTCGGTCGGCGGCGGCATGCAGAGCTGCTACGCGCGCGCCGTCTGACCCGGGGCCTCCCGCGGCCGGGGCGCGGCGGGCATGAGGACGTCCTGGACGGACACGTTGACCGCGGCGACCCGCATCCCGAGCATCAGCCCCGCCACCCGCGCCACGTTCTGCTGCACGGCCTGCGCCACGTCCTTGACCACGCTGCCGTAGGCGACCGCGATGGACAGGTCGACCGTGACCTCGCCGCCTTCCTCGTCCACCGCGACGCGGGTACCGGCCGGTGCGGGGCCCGCGACCCCGGCCACCTCCGCCGCGGCCAGCGAGGCGATCTTCTCCAGCACCGCGTCCTCGATGACGATGCGGCCCTCCACCGCCACGGTGACGTCGCCGGGGGCGCCCTGCAGCGTCATCGGCACCGCGCCGGACTTGCCCGCGGCGGGCCCGCCGCGGGCCTCGGACGCCGCCGGCGCGGGCGGGGCCGGCGCGGGCGGGGCCGGGAGGGGCGCCTCCTTCGGCGGGTTCGCTCCGTGCCGCCCCGGCATCCCCGGGAAATAGGGCATGGATCCCGGGTCCGTCCTCGGCCCGCCGTCCTCGGTCTGCCGCCTGTCGGGCCCGGTCATGATCGCTCCCCATGGTTCGGTTGGTGACCATGGTGTCGGAGTCGGCCCCGGAACGCCATGCGGGGGCGGGCCTCTGGAGCGTCCGGCGAGTGGGATCCCGGCTACAGCCCCGGCCGCTTCCCTCTCTATGCTGCTGGTCAGGTCGTGAACAAAGGAGACCACCGCCTTGACCGCAGAGCCGGAGGAGTCCGTGGTGCAGCAGGAGCGCGACGACGCGCCCCGGGGCGGCACCGGGAACGCGCACACGCCCCGCTTCGAGGAGGAGAGAGGCGGCGCGGGCACGCCAGACAATTTCCAGCGGCTCTGGACACCGCACCGGATGGCCTACATCAAGGGGGAGGGCAAGCCGACGGGCGCGGGCTCCGGCGACGGCTGCCCGTTCTGCGAGATCCCGAAGATGACCGACGAGGAGGGCCTCGTCGTGGCCCGGGGCGAGTCGGTGTACGCGGTGCTGAACCTCTACCCGTACAACTCCGGGCACCTGATGGTCGTCCCGTACCGGCACGTCGCCGACTACACCGAGCTCGACGAGCCGGAGTACGTGGAACTGGCCGTGTTCACCCGGCGCTCGCTCACCGCGCTCCGCAAGGCCACCGGGGCGCAGGGGTTCAACGTCGGCATGAACCTCGGCCTCGTCGCCGGCGCCGGCATCGCGGCGCACCTGCACCAGCACGTCGTCCCGCGCTGGGGCGGCGACACCAACTTCATGCCGGTCGTCGGGCACACCCGGGTGCTGCCGCAGCTGCTGCGCGACACCCGCCAGATGCTCGCCGAGGCGTGGCCGGTCTCATGAGCGGCCCCGCCAGGCCGGTGCTGGTCTACGACGGCGACTGCGGGTTCTGCACGTCCTCGGTGCGGTTCCTGGAACGGCACGTGCCCGTCCGGGCCGCGGTCGTCGCGTTCCAGTTCGCCGACCTCGACGCGCTCGGCACCACCGCGGAGCGCGCCCAGTACGAGGTGCTGTGGATCGACCGGGCGGGGCGGGTCAGCGGCGGCGCGGAGGCCATCGGGCGGATGCTGACGGCCGCCGGCGGCCTGTGGCGGGTGCCCGGAACCGTCATGCGGATCCCGCCGGTGAGCTGGCTCGCGCACGGCGTGTACCGGCTGGTGGCCGCCAACCGGCACCGGATGCCGGGCGGGACGGCGGCGTGCATGCTGCCCGCCGACCGGCGGCCCGGCGCCGGCGGCTGACCGGGGCGGGCCGGCCGCGCCGGGGCCGGCCCGGTTCAGGCCGCGGCCTCCCGCGCCGTCCCGCCGCGCAGGCGCGCGGGCAGGAACCGGGTCAGCCGCTCCAGCGGCAGGAACGCCGCGAGCCAGATCGCGTGCGGCAGGAAGTGGATCGTCATCAGCGCGTAGGTGACGGCGTGGAAGCCGGCGAAGAACAGCACCGCCGCGTACAGCGGCCGGCCGCGCAGGAACAGCAGCGCCGGGGACGCCGCCTCCGCGGCGAACATGATCCACTGGCTGGCCTTCAGCGCCGCCGGGTAGTCGATGAGGGCGCGCCCGAGCGGCGTCCCGCGGCGGCTCAGCGCCCACTGGACGGTCGAGCCGTTCGGCCACGCCGGGAACCCGCCGATGCGCACCTTCGCCCACGCGGACAGGAAGTAGGCCGCGACCACCCCGAGCTGGACGCAGCGCACCGACCACGCCGACGCCTCGCAGCGCCGCGTGTCGCCGAGGCCGGCGCGCCCGGCGCTCGGCAGCACGAACAGCGCCACGACGAGGGCGAGGTGGTCGTGGTCGACCTTGCCGTACGACATGCTGATCGTGACCCACCACAGGTACCCGCAGGCGGCGAGGTAGCCGCTCGCGCGGGGCAGCACCCGGCCGGTCATGGCGACGAGCCCGGCGGCGATCGTCACCACGAGCAGCGTGTACATGGACCACGGCGTGGGGGCGGGCAGGTGCAGCAGCCGGCCGAGCAGCACCGGCTGGTACAGGTCGGCGGGCAGCCGCGCGTGCGCCAGCGAGCTGCTGGTGAGCAGCAGCATGTCGAACGGCAGGAACACGTACCCGATGACGCGCAGCCAGGCGATCCGGGCGAGCGGGACGGGCCCGAACCACCAGCGGTCCCACGCCGTGCGGGCCGGTCCGGGCGCGTCCCCGGCCGGCCGGACGGGGCGGGGCGCCTCCGGCGTCGCGGCGGCCGTCACCGCACGTCCCAGACGACGCGGTTCTGCCGCGAGGTCGACACGACCTTGCCGTGCTCCAGCTTCCTGATCTCCCGCACGACGTAGATCCGGGTGAACCGGGGCTGCCCGGGGTGGAGCCTGCGCTGCGCGTCGGCGATGCCCTGCAGCAGCGAGGGGTCGCGGACGATGCGCGGCATCTGCCCCTCGATCTCGGCGCGCTTCATGCCCGTCCCGACCGCGTCGAAGGACAGCTTCACGTGCGTGCCCGCCGCGGTGTCGGCCTCCAGCCAGTAGGAGCCGATCACCCCGCCGTCGTTCTTCACCGAGAACGCGAACTGCGTCATCGGCCCGAGCGGGAAGTCGTCGTTGCTCCCGTACGCGCTCGTGTAGAACAGGGCGCCGACGACCGCGGTGCCCGCGAGTGACCGCCAGAGCCGCGCGCGCGGCCCGAGGCGGAGGGCAGGAAGATCCACGCGGCAAGCCTAGAGCCCCGCCCGGCGGGAGCGGGCGGGGCCCGGGGCGCGCGGCGGCGGCCGCTGCCGGCCGTCTCTCAGCGGCCTCTCTCAGCGGCCTCTGTCAGCGGCCTCTGTCAGCCGTCGTCCCGCGACTCGGCGGCGACCTTGTCGGCCAGGTGCGTCGGGAGCGGCTCGTAGCGCAGGAACGTGCGGCTGAACGTGCCGGTGCCCTGCGACATCGACCGCAGGTCGATCGCGTAGCGGACGATCTCCAGCTGCGGCACCTCCGCCTTGATCATCGTGCGGCCGCCCGGCACCGCCTGGGAGCCGAGCACCCGGCCGCGCCGCGAGGTGAGGTCGGACATGATCGGCCCCACGTACTCGTCGGCGATGAGCACCTCCACCACGTCGACGGGCTCCAGCAGCAGGATCGGCACCTTGGCCGCCGCGTCCTTCAGGGCGAGCGCCCCGGCCGCCTGGAACGCCATGTCGGACGAGTCGACCGAGTGCGCCTTGCCGTCGTACAGCGTCACCCTGATGTCGACCAGCGGGTACCCGGCGGACACGCCGCGCGCCATCTGCTGCCGGACGCCCTTCTCCACCGACGGGATGAACTGCCGCGGCACCACCCCTCCGACGATCTTGTCGACGAACTCGAAGCCCTCGCCGGACGGCAGCGGCTCGACCTCGATGTGGCAGATGCCGTACTGGCCGTGCCCGCCGCTCTGCTTGACGTGCCGGCCGAGGCCCTTGGCCGCCGCGCCGAACGTCTCGCGCAGCGGGACGCGCAGGTCGACCCGGTCGACCTCGACGCCGTACCGGCTCTTGAGCCGGTCGATCAGCACGTCGGCGTGGGCCTCGCCCATGCACCACAGCACCAGTTGCCGCGTCTCGGCGTTGTTCTCCAGCCGCAGGGTCGGGTCCTCGGCGACGAGCCGGCCGAGCGCCTGGCTGAGCTTGTCGTCGTCGGCCTTCGACCGCGCCCGGATCGCCACCGGCAGCAGCGGGTCGGGCATCGACCACGGCGCCATCACCATCGGCGAGCCGGGGTCGGACAGGGTGTCGCCCGTTTCGGCGCGGCTCAGCTTCGCCACCGCGCAGATGTCGCCCGCGGGGCAGGACGACATCGTCCGCTGGGTCTTGCCCAGCGGGGAGGTCAGCGCGCCGACCCGCTCGTCGACGTCGTGGTCCTCGTGCCCGCGGTCGGCCATGCCGTGCCCGGACACGTGCACCGTGGTGTCGGGACGCAGCGTCCCGGAGAACACCCGCACCAGCGAGATCCGCCCGACGTACGGGTCGGACGTGGTCTTGACGACCTCGGCGACCAGCGGGCCGTCCGGGTCGCAGGTGATCTCCTTCGGCGGCCCGCCGGTCACCGCCGTCACCGGGGGGATGCCGTGTTCGAGGGGCGAGGGGAACGCCTGGGTGATGACCTCCAGCAGCTCCAGCATTCCGATGACCGGGCCGGGGTGGTCGCCGTGCGGCACCGAGGTCGCGAGCACGGGGTAGAAGCTGCCGCGCGCCACCGCGGTCTCCAGGTCCTCGATGAGGGCCTTGACGTCGATGTCCTCACCGGACAGGTACCTGTCCATGAGGGTCTCGTCCTCGCTCTCCTGGATGATGCCCTCGATCAGCGACGCGCGCTGCTCGGCGATCTGCTCCAGGTACTCCGGGTCGGGCTGGCACTCCACGCGCTCGCCGCTGGAGTAGTCGAGGCAGCGCTGCGACAGCAGCCCGATCAGGCCCTTGAGCCCGTCCTCCCCGGCCGCCGGGAAGTACAGCGGGGCGACGCCCTCGCCGAACACGTCCTGGCAGGTCATGACGACGTCGTCGAAGTCGCCGCGCTGCTGGTCGATCTTGGTGATGACGACCGCGCGGGGCATCCGCACCGCCGCGCACTCCTCCCACAGCATGCGGGTGAGGCCGTCGATGCCGTCCACCGCGGAGATCACGAACAGCGCCGCGTCGGCGGCGCGGAGCCCGGCCCGCAGGTCGCCGACGAAGTCGGCGTAGCCGGGCGTGTCGATGAGATTTACCTTGACGTCGCCGTGCGTCAGCGGCGCGAGCGAGAGGTTCACCGAGCGCTGCTGGCGCACCTCGACCTCGTCGAAGTCGCTGACCGTGGTGCCGTCCTCGACCTTGCCCGCCCGCTGCACGGTGCCCGTCGCGGCGAGCAGCGCCTCGACGAGCGTGGTCTTGCCGGCCCCAGAATGGCCGACCAGCGCGACGTTGCGCACCTTGTCGCACCCGCCGGCCTCCGGTGCCCTGCCGGGGGCTCCCGGGTGGCCTCCCTTGTCCGCCATGACTTACCTCCTCGGACGGGTCTCCGCGCGGAGGCCCGCGTGCGGCTTGGGCCCGGCCCGTGCGGGCCCGGCCCCGACGTCCGAGTGCGGCGTCCGACCTCGTCCAATCGCGCGTGACCGACGTCACACCCGTACCACCACCCTTGCCCGGTACGGCCGGGACCACAAGGGGGGAACGGCATTCAACCGTGATCTGTCCGGACGGCCGCCGTCCCAAACCCGCCGCGGCCGCGTGCGCGCCCCGGCCGCACTACGATGGGCGCGCCCGGTCACGGGGCGGCGGAGCGACAGAGAACGGACGGCGATGCTCAACAAGATCAGGCCCGCGCTGGGGCGCGTCCTCACCCCCGTCGGACAGGCGGTCGCGCGGACCGGGGTCTCGCCCAACGCGATCACCGTCATCGGCACGGTCGGCGTCGCCGCCGGCGCGCTCGTCCTGTTCACCCGCGGCGAGTTCTTCTGGGGCACGATGGTCATCACCGCGTTCGTGCTGTTCGACATGCTGGACGGCGCGGTCGCCCGGGTCACCGGCAAGATCTCCAAGTTCGGCGCCTTCCTGGACTCCACCATGGACCGGGTCGCCGACGCCGCGATCTTCGCCGGGCTGATGATCGGGCTGTACCGGGACGGCCAGGAGCCCCTCGCCGGGGTCGCGCTGTACTGCCTGGTCTCCGGCGTCGTGGTGTCGTACGCCAAGGCCCGCGCCGAAGGGCTCGGGTACACCTGCAACGTGGGCATCGCCGAGCGCGCGGAGCGCCTCATCGTCGCGCTGGTCGCCGCCGGGTTCGACGGCCTCGGCGTCCCCTACATCCTCGCGGTGGCGCTGTGGGCGCTCGCCGCGCTCAGCACCGTCACGGTCGGGCAGCGGTTCGCCGCGGTGTACGCCCAGGCGAGCGCCGCCGACCGGGCCGGGAAGCAGGACGGGACCGGTGAGGAGAACGGGGAGGAGAACGGGGCGGAGAACGGGGCGGAGAGGACGCCGGAGCCGCGGCCATGACCACGCCCCGCCGCGGAGGCGACCCGCCGTCGCTCCGCGATGAGGTGACCGACGCCGTCTACGCCCTCGGCTGGACGGTCGTCCGCAAGATGCCCGAGAGCGTCGCGCGGCTGGTCTTCACCGCCCTCGCCGACCGCACCTGGCACCGCTACGGCTCCGGGGTGCGGCAGCTGGAGAAGAACCTGTGCCGCGTCCTCGGCAAGGACGAGGTCGACGACGAGGTCCGCATCCTCAGCAAGAAGGTGCTGCGCTCCTACCTGCGCTACTGGCTGGAGGTGTTCCGGCTCCCCGAGTACGACCGGGCGCGGATCCTCGGCCGGATGCGCGTGACCGGCGAGAAGAAGATCTTCACCAACCTCGAAGCCGGGCGCGGCGTGATCCTGGCGCTGCCCCACATGGGCAACTACGAGCACGCGGGCGCGTGGCTGGTGCACTGCGGGTACCCGTTCACCACCGTCGCCGAGCGGCTGGAGCCGGCGTCGCTGTTCGACCGGTTCGTGGAGTTCCGCGAGAGCCTCGGCATGGAGGTCCTGCCCCACCGGGGCGCCTCGGCGTTCGGGCGGATGGCGCAGCGGCTCCGCGCCGGGCGGCCGGTGTGCCTCGTCGTCGACCGCGACCTGACCGAGAGCGGGATCGACGTCGAGTTCTTCGGCGCCACCGCCCGGATGCCCGCCGTCTCCGCCGCGCTCGCGATCCAGACCGGCGCCGCCCTCATTCCCGTGACACT
Source organism: Spirillospora sp. NPDC127506 (assembly GCF_040302145.1). Classification (NCBI taxonomy): domain Bacteria; kingdom Bacillati; phylum Actinomycetota; class Actinomycetes; order Streptosporangiales; family Thermomonosporaceae; genus Spirillospora; species Spirillospora sp. NPDC127506. The sequence continues at coordinate 65,980 of NZ_JBEORG010000027.1, forward strand.
CTGGTATGAGGGGGAGTACTGGGCGGCGCGCGTCCACGAGGAGATACCGGTACCGGACGAGGGCGGCAGACAGGAGAAGATCCAGGCCATGACCCAGGAGCTCGCGCGCGCGTTCGAGGAGGGCATCGCCGCGCACCCCGAGGACTGGCACATGCTGCAGAAGGTCTGGGTGGACGACCTGGACGGCGACGGGGCGGACGACCGGGCGGGCGGCCGGGGATGAGCGCCGCGCGATGAGGGCGATGAGGACCGGGCGATGAGGACCCCGCGATGAGGATCGGAATCGTCTGCCCGTACACGTGGGACGTCCCGGGCGGCGTGCAGCGGCACATCGGCGACCTCGCCGAGGCGCTGATCGGGTTCGGCCACGACGTGTCGGTGATCACCCCGGCCGACGACGACGCCGAGCTGCCGCCCTACGTCGTGTCGGCCGGGCGCGCCGTCCCCGTGCCCTACAACGGGTCGGTGGCGCGGCTGGCGTTCGGGTTCCTGTCGGCCGGGCGGGTCCGGCGGTGGATCCGCGAGGGCGGCTTCGACGTCCTGCACGTCCACGAGCCCGCCGCGCCCTCCCTCGGGCTGCTGGCCTGCTGGGCGGCGGACGGGCCGATCGTGGGCACCTTCCACGCGTCCTACGAGAAGTCGCGGGCGCTGTCGGTCACCGCGCCGATCCTGCAGAGCGCCCTGGAGAAGATCACCGGCCGGATCGCGGTGTCGGAGGCGGCCCGCACCACGCTCGTCGAGCACCTCGGCGGCGACGCCGTGCTGATCCCGAACGGCGTCGCGACCGAGCGCTACGCGATGGCCGAGCCGCTGCCCGGCTGGCGCGGCCGCGCCGAGGCGCCGCGCGGCGACGGCGGGGCGCTCGGGTTCCTCGGCCGGATGGACGAGCCGCGCAAGGGCCTGCCGGTGCTGCTGCGCGCCTTCGAGATCCTCGGCCGCCGCCGCCCCGGGCTGCGGCTGCTGCTCGCCGGGCCGGGCGACGCCGACGACGTGATCGGCCGGGTCTCGCCCGAGCTGCGCGACCGCGTCGTCGTCCTCGGCATGGTCAGCGAGGAGGACAAGGTCCGCGCCTACCACTCGGTGGACGTCTTCGTCGCGCCGAACCTCGGCGGCGAGAGCTTCGGCATCGTGCTCGCCGAGGCGATGTCGGCGGGCGCGCCGATCCTCGCCAGCGACATCGAGGCGTTCGACCGGGTGCTGCTCGGCGGGCGCGCCGGGGCGCTGTTCCCGGTCGGCGACCACGAGGCGCTCGCCGCGGCCGCCGGAGAGCTGCTGGACGACCCGCCGCGGCGCAAGCAGCTGTCCGCGGAGGCCCGCGCCGCCGTCCGCGCCTACGACTGGTCGGCCGTCGCGCGCGAGGTGCTGAGGGTGTACGAGACGGTCACGGACGGCGGCGCCGGCGTCGTCGAGTCCGGCCTCGGGCTGTAGGAGCGCGCCGGATGTCCTACGACTGGATCATCGACGTCCTGTTCTGGATCGCCGTCGTCTTCCTGATCGGCGTGTACGTGTCGTGGCGCGCGACCCGGCTCGACCGGCTGCACGTCCGCGTCGAGACCGCCCGCGCCGCGCTGGACGCCGCGCTCGTCCGGCGGGCCGCCGCCGCGCTGGAGCTGGCCGCCTCCCGGCTGCTGGACCCGGCCACCAGCCTGGTGCTGGCGACCGCCGCGCACGAGGCGCGCACCGCCGACGCCGAGCGCCGCGAGTTCGCCGAGAGCGACCTGTCCCGGGCGCTGCGCGCGGTCGTCGACCAGCCCGAGTTCGCCGCCACCATCACCGCCCGCGGCGCGGGCGACGGCGCCGAGGTACTGGACGAGCTGTCGTCGGCCGCCGCGAAGGTCGCCTATGCCCGCCGCTTCTACAACGACGCCGTCTCCCAGGCGCGGATCGCGCGCCGCAAGCCGCTGATCCGGATCCTGCCGCTCGCCGGGCGCGCCCCGCTGCCGGACTTCTTCGAGATCGACGACGACCCGCCGGCCATCTGATCCGCCGATATCGATCACAGCCGGGGCCGGATCCGTATCCCCGGACGGGGCGGGCGCATCCGATCACGTTCGCTACTCTCTGGCAGACCGTCCATGGGAGGGGTACATCGTGCGATCCGCAAGGGGCACCGCCGTCCGGCGCCGCGCGGCAGCCGGGCTCGTCGTCGTCCTCGGCGCCGCAGCCCTGCCGGCCTGCTCGGACTCGGGCGGCCCGAAGAGCGCGCCGCCGCCGCGCAGCACGCCGGCGCCGTCGCCGAGCGAGACGCCCGAGCCCGCCGTGCACCCGTTCAACGGCGGCACGAAGGGGCTGGACAACCCCGTCCTCGCCGTCAAGATCGAGAACACCCGGCCGGCGCTGCCGCAGAGCGGCGTGAAGGCCGCCGACATCGTCTACGTCGAGCAGGTCGAGGGCGGCGAGACCCGGCTCATGGCGGTGTACTCGTCCAAGCTGCCGAAGCGGGTCGGGCCGGTCCGCAGCGCCCGCATCTCGGACCTGCACATCCTGCCGCAGTTCGGGCGGCCCGCCTTCGCGTTCTCCGGCGTGCAGAGCAAGATGAAGAAGTACATCCGCAGGGCGCCGGTGTACGACATCTCACAGGAGAACGGGGGCGGCGCCTACTTCAGGTCCAGCGCCAGGCGCATCCCCTACAACCTGTACGCGAACCCGAAGAACCTGCTCAAACGGGCGCCGAAGGCGGCGAAGCCGCGCGACATCGGGTTCCGGTTCGGGGACGCCCCCGAAGGCGGCAAGCCGACCAGGTCGTTCACCGCCCGGTGGCCGTCGGCGACCATGGGCTTCACCTGGTCGGCCAAGGAGAAGCGGTGGCTCGCCAGCTGGGGCGGCCGCCCCGACCGCGCCGCCGAGGGCGGGCGGCTGGGCGGCAAGACCATCGTCATCCAGTACGCCAAGACGACCCGGTCGAAGTTCCACGACTTCCTCGGCAGCTACACGCCGCTGATCCACACCACCGGCACCGGCCGGGCCGTCGTCCTGCGGGACGGCAAGTCCTACAAGGCCAAGTGGTCGCGGCCCTCCGAGAAGAAGGGGACGACCTTCACCACCGCCGACGGCGAGCCGATGACGTTCGCGCCGGGCCAGGTGTGGGTGCTGCTCGTCAACGACGGCAAGCCCTACACGCCCTGACCCGCGTTCCGGACGGCCCGGCGGCGGTCACTCTGTAAGCGCCGGGCCGTGCGCGTTGACGGTCTGCCGGGTCGAACAGTCGCACGAGCAGGCAATATCATGGAAAGTGATTTGTCGTCCGTCCACGTGAGGAATGCCCGTGTCCACTTCCACTCCCGCCACTGACAACGCAGCGCCCGAGACCGGGACCGCCCGCGTCAAGCGCGGCATGGCGGAGATGCTCAAGGGCGGCGTGATCATGGACGTCGTCACGCCCGAGCAGGCGAAGATCGCCGAAGACGCGGGCGCCGTCGCCGTCATGGCCCTGGAGCGGGTGCCCGCCGACATCCGCGCCCAGGGCGGCATCTCCCGGATGAGCGACCCCGACATGATCGACGGGATCATCAACGCGGTCTCCATCCCGGTCATGGCCAAGGCCCGCATCGGCCACTTCGTCGAGGCCCAGGTGCTGCAGGCCCTCGGCGTCGACTACATCGACGAGTCCGAGGTGCTCACCCCGGCCGACTACGACAACCACATCGACAAGTGGGCGTTCACCGTCCCGTTCGTGTGCGGCGCGACCAGCCTCGGCGAGGCGCTGCGCCGGATCACCGAGGGCGCGGCGATGATCCGCTCCAAGGGCGAGGCCGGCACCGGCGACGTCTCGAACGCGACCACGCACATGCGGAAGATCCGGCAGGAGATCCGCCGGCTGCAGAACCTGCCCGAGGACGAGCTGTACGTCGCCGCGAAGGAGCTCCAGGCCCCCTACGAGCTGGTCAAGGAGGTCGCGCAGGCCGGCAAGCTGCCCGTCGTGCTGTTCACCGCCGGCGGCATCGCCACGCCCGCCGACGCGGCGATGATGATGCAGCTCGGCGCCGAGGGCGTCTTCGTCGGCTCCGGGATCTTCAAGTCCGGCAACCCGGCCCAGCGCGCCGAGGCCATCGTGAAGGCCACCACCTTCCACGACGACCCCGACGTGATCGCCAAGGTGTCCCGCGGGCTCGGCGAGGCCATGGTCGGCATCAACGCCGCCTCCCTCGGCGAGGACCAGAAGTTCGCGGGCCGCGGCTGGTAGCCCGGGGGTCAACAGCTCGGGCGGACGGGGTTAACCTGGCGGCGTGGCCGGAGGGCGGTGTCCGGCCGCGGGAGGGAAGAGCATGGCTTGGTCGGTCGCGCTGGCGTGCGCGAGCGCGGGTGAACCCACCGAGGTGTTCCGGCCGGGCCTCGTGCCCGACCCGGACGCGGCCGCGGCGATCGCGCGCGGCCTCTACCCCGCGGACACCCTGACCGAGACCGGTGACACGGTCCTGGACTTCGCGCTCTGGCCGTACGAGGACGAGCTGTTCGTCGGGGCGTTCGAGCGGGCGCTGCTGCTCTGCGACCGGCGGCTGTTCTGCCTCGACGACGACGCCCGCCGGATCGCCGACACCGCCGCGGCGGCGCTGCCCGGCTCGCACTGCGGCGTCCTCGTCCTGCACAACGTGATCCGCGGCTGCTGGTTCCGCTGGTACGACTCCGGCGAGCTGCGCCGCGACGTGTTCGTCACCGCCGAGGACGGCGTCGTCGTCGACCAGGGCGACCGGCTGGCCGCCGAGCGGCCGTTCTGGCGCGCCATCGACGCGGGCGCGCCGGACGTCCCCCTGCCGTTCGACCCCGAGGAGTTCGGCCTCGCGCTCGCCGAGGCGCACATGTTCGGCCGCGGCATCGCCGACCGCGGCAAGGACGGCTTCCTGCCCCTGGAGCTCCCGCTGCGCCGCTTCAAGCACGCCTGACCGCGGGAAGACCGGCCAGGTCGCGGCGCGTTGTAAGGAATGTCTAGGGTTGACACGACCCCGCCGCATCCCCGGAAGGTTCCCACGTGACGACTGTGCCGACGATCGGTGTCCTCGCCCTGCAGGGCGACGTGCGCGAGCACGCCCGCGCGCTGGAGGCCGCGGGGGCGCGCACGGTGCGCGTGCGCCGCCCCGAGGAGCTGGAGCGCGTCGACGGGCTCGTCCTGCCCGGCGGCGAGTCCACCACGATGTGGCGGCTGGCGCGCGCGTTCGACCTGCTCGACCCGCTGCGCAAGCGGATCGAGGCGGGCATGCCCGCGTACGGCTCCTGCGCCGGCATGATCATGCTCGCGGACCGCATCCGGGACGGCGTCGCGGGCCAGGAGACCGTCGGCGGGATCGACATGACCGTGCGGCGCAACGCGTTCGGCCGCCAGGTCGACTCCTTCGAGGCCGCGGTGCCGCTGACCGGTATGGGGGACACGCCGTACCACGCCGTTTTCATCCGCGCGCCCTGGGTCGAGTCCGTGGGCGACGCCGTCGAGGTCCTCGGACGCGCCGAGAGCGGCCCGAACGCCGGTAGGATCGTCGCCGTTCGTCAGGGACGTCTCATGGCGACCTCGTTCCATCCGGAGTTGACAGGCGATTTCCGCGTGCACCACTACTTCGCCGATCTGGTGCGCCGGACCACAGAGGAGGAGTGACAGATGTCCGGCCATTCCAAGTGGGCGACGACCAAGCACAAGAAGGCGGCCCTCGACGCCAAGCGGGGCAAGCTCTTCGCGAAGCTGATCAAGAACATCGAGGTGGCGGCGCGCACCGGCGGCGGCGACCCCGATGCCAACCCCACCCTCTACGACGCCATCTACAAGGCGAAGAAGAACTCCGTGCCCAACGACAACATCGAGCGCGCGCGCAAGCGCGGCGCCGGTGAGGAGGCCGGGGGCGCCGACTGGCAGACCATCACCTACGAGGGCTACGCGCCCGGCGGCGTCGCGGTGCTCATCGAGTGCCTGACCGACAACCGCAACCGCGCCGCCTCCGAGGTGCGCGTCGCGCTCACCCGCAACGGCGGCTCGCTCGCCGACCCCGGCTCGGTGTCGTACATGTTCAACCGCAAGGGCGTCGTGATCGTCCCCAAGGCGAACACCAGCGAGGACGACGTCATGATGGCCGTCCTCGACGCGGGCGCCGAGGAGGTCAACGACCTCGACGACGACAACTTCGAGGTCGTCAGCGAGGCCGCCGACCTGGTCGCCGTCCGCACCGCCCTGGTCGACGCGGGCATCGACTACGAGTCGGCGGAGAGCAAGTTCCTGCCGAGCGTCACCGTCCCCCTCGACGAGGAGAACGCCAAGAAGGTCTTCCGCCTCCTCGACGCCCTGGAGGACTCCGACGACGTCCAGGACGTCTACGCCAACTTCGACGTCTCCGACGAGGTCATGGCCTCCCTCGACGCCTGAGCCCGCTCCTCCGCCGCCGCTCCCCGCCGGGACGCGGCGGCGCCGCGCGTCGCGCCGCTCCCGCCGGGGTGCTTCTGGCCGGGGCCGCGGGTTGGTAGCGTTGGCGGCCGAACAGATGATCGAAGGAGCGGCCGTGCGGGTGATGGGGGTGGACCCCGGGCTCACCCGGTGCGGGGTGGGGGTCGTCGAGGGCGCCCCGGGCAAGCGGCTCCACCTGGTGCACGTGTCCGTCGTGCGGACCGGCGCGGACGAGGAGCACGCCCTGCGCCTGGTGGGCATCGAGGCGGGCATCGAGGCGCTGATGGAGGAGTTCCGGCCGGACGCCGTCGCCGTCGAGCGGGTGTTCTCCCAGCACAACGTCCGGACGGTGATGGGGACCGCGCAGGCCGCCGGCATCGCGATGCTGGCGGCGGCCCGGCGCGGGCTGCCCGTCGCCCTGCACACCCCCAGCGAGGCCAAGGCCGCCGTCACCGGGAACGGGCGGGCCGACAAGGCGCAGGTGACCCGGATGGTGACCCGGCTGCTGTCCCTGGAGACGGCCCCCAGCCCGGCGGACGCGGCGGACGCGCTCGCGCTGGCCATCTGCCACGTCTGGCGCGGGGGAGCGCAGCAGCGGCTCGCACACGCGCGGCGGTCGCGCATCGAGGAGGCGGCCCGGGCCGAGCGCGCCCGGCTCGCCGCCCGCGGCAGAGGAGGAGAAGTCCAGTGATCGCCTTCGTCAGCGGCCGGGTGGCCGCCGCGGGCCCCGACGGGGCGGTGATCGACGTGCACGGCGTCGGGCTCTCGGTGCAGTGCACGCCCGCGACCCTCGCCGGGCTGCGGGTCGGCGACGAGGCGCACGTGCCGACGTCCCTCGTCGTCCGGGAGGACTCCCTCACCCTGTTCGGGTTCGCCGACGACGACGAGCGGACGGTGTTCGAGCTGCTGCAGACCGCCAGCGGCATCGGGCCCCGGCTCGCGCTCGCGATGCTCGCCGTCCACACGCCCGACGCGCTGCGCCGCGCCGTGGCCGCCGAGGACGTCGCCGCCCTCACCAAGGTGCCCGGCATCGGCAAGAAGGGCGCCCAGCGGATCGTCCTGGAGCTCCGCGACCGGCTCGGCGGCCCGGCCGGCGACGGCGCCGGCGAGGTCCGCGCGACCGCCCGCGCGGAGGCCTGGCGCGAGCAGGTGCAGATGGGGCTGATCAACCTCGGCTGGTCCGCGAAGGACGCCGGCGCCGCCGTGGACGCCGTCGCCGCCGACCTCGACGGCGGCGAGGCGCCGCCCGTGGCCGTCCTGCTGAAGTCGGCGCTGAAGAAGCTGAGCAGATGACGGGCGGCGGACCGGGGCTCCCCCCGCGGGGAGCGGGGCGCGAGGAGCCCGAGCGGCTCGTGTCGGCGGCCGCCGACGGCGCCGAGGAGCAGCGGATCGAGGCCGCGCTGCGGCCGAAGAAGCTCGCCGACTTCGTCGGGCAGGAACGGGTCCGCGAGCAGCTGTCGCTGGTGCTGCACAGCGCGCTGCGGCGCGGCCGGACGCCCGACCACGTGCTGCTGTCGGGCGGCCCCGGCCTCGGCAAGACCACCCTCGCCATGATCATCGCGGCGGAGCTGGGGCAGCCGCTGCGGATCTCCTCCGGGCCCGCGATCGAGCGGGCCGGCGACCTCGCGGCCGTGCTGTCGACCCTCGCCGAGGGCGAGGTCCTCTTCCTGGACGAGATCCACCGGCTGGCGCGTCCCGCCGAGGAGATGCTCTACATGGCGATGGAGGACTTCCGGGTCGACGTCGTCGTCGGCAAGGGGCCGGGCGCGACCGCCATCCCCCTCGACATCGCGCCGTTCACGCTGGTCGGGGCCACCACGCGGGCGGGCATGCTGCCCGGGCCGCTGCGCGACCGGTTCGGCTTCGTGGCGCACATGGACTTCTACGAGCCCGCCGAGCTGGAGGTCATCGTCCGGCGGTCGGCGGCGCTGCTGGACGTCGAGATCACCGACGACGCCGCCGCCGAGGTCGCCGGGCGGTCCCGCGGCACGCCCCGCATCGCCAACCGGCTGCTGCGCCGCGTCCGCGACTACGCCGAGGTCCGGGCCGACGGGGTCATCACCAGGGAATCCGCTCGGGCCGCCCTCGCGTTGTACGAGGTGGACGAACGGGGGCTGGACCGGCTCGACCGGTCCGTCCTGGAGTCGCTGATGCGCAAGTTCGGCGGCGGCCCCGTGGGTCTCTCCACCCTCGCCGTGTCGGTGGGGGAGGAACCCGAGACCGTGGAGGTCGTCGCCGAGCCGTTCCTCGTCCGGCAGGGCCTGCTGGCGAGGACGCCCCGCGGGCGCGTCGCCACCGCGGCCGCGTGGGCCCACATGGGCCTCGCCCCGCCGCCGCCGGCGGCGCCTCCGGCGGGGACCCTGTTCGACGTGGACGAGGGCGCCGACCCGGCGCAATAGTGATCATCCGGTAACGGGTTGGGAACTTCCGGGCGTCGCCGATCGTCGCGTCGTTGCCGGGGTCTCGCGTACTCTCTAAACTCCGGGACTTGGTTCACCGTCTCCAGCCGGCGGTCCCGTGCGCGTGGCCGTTCCGGTCACAGGCTGGGCAATCGACATCGGAAGGATGCCCCTGCAATGGGCAGCGACATGATTCTCGCCGCGGACTCGGGCGGCAGCGGGGCCTTCAACCTGCTCCTGCTCCTCGCGATCCCCGTGGTCTTCTACCTTCTGCTCATCCGGCCGCAGAGCAAGCGGCGCAAGGAGCAGATGCAGATGCAGAGCGACCTGCGGCCCGGCGCCCGCGTGCTGACGACGAGCGGCATGCGCGCCGTCGTCGTGGAGGTCGACGACGACGGTGTCGTGCTGGAGATCGCCGACGGTGTCGAGGTGAGGTTCCTCAAGCAGGCCGTCATGCAGGTCCTCAAGGACTCCGACTCCGAGGACCTCGACGACGAGCTCGACGAGGACGCCGACGAGCAGGAAGAGGACGAGGACGACGCCGTCGACCTCTCCAAGGACGGCGGTGCGGACGCCGACGACTCCGCGGCGGACGAGGACGGCGAGCCCGAGTCCGAGCCGAAAGGGAAGACGAAGGTGAAGACGGCCGACAAGCCGTCCGCCTAGCCCCTCCCTCGGCGACGACAAAGACGGGAAGTACGACGACAAGTGGCATCGCCCAGAAACGCTCCCAAGCCCGGGCGCACCCTCCTCGCGCTGTTCGCGGTCCTGGTCGTCCTCGCCGGTCTGGCGGTCTGGCAGGGGCGCACGACGCCCAAGCTCGGCCTCGACCTCGCCGGCGGGACGACCGTGACCCTCACCGCCAAGACCCCCGGCGGGGGCGATCCCCCCGCCGAGCAGATGAACCAGGCCGTCAAGATCATGACGCAGCGCGTCAACGGCCTGGGGGTCTCGGACGCCGAGGTCGCGAAGCAGGGCAGCAACAACATCGTGGTGAACGTCCCCGGCGAAGGGCAGAGCCGCGTCGTCAGCCTGATCGGCACCACGGCGAAGCTGCAGTTCCGCCAGGTCTTCGCGACGGCGGACGGCCACCCGTCGGGCGGTGCCTCGCCGAGCCCGTCGCCGAGCCACTCGGCCAAGGACAAGGGCGACAAGAACGACAAGGGCGCCAAGGACGGCGGTAAGAGCGCCTCACCGTCCGCGTCGCCCACGGCGAGCGCGTCGCCCTCGTCGTCGTCCACCCCGCGCGGCAAAGCGCTGTCGCAGGCGCTGACCGCCCCGACGCCGAAGCCGTCCGGCGGGGCGACCCCGTCCCCGTCGTCGCCGCTGGTCCAGCCGTCCGGGCAGCCCTCCGCCCCGGCGCAGGACTACCCCGGCGTGACCGACAAGGCCGTGATCAAGCAGTTCGAGGCGCTCGACTGCTACAGCGGCGACCGGCACGCCCCCGGCGCGAACGACCCCTCCCGCAAGTTCGTCGCCGCCTGTGACCAGGACGAGGAGAACGGCCAGGTCACCAAGTACATCCTCGGGCCCGTCCGAGTGCTCGGCGAGAACGTCGACAAGGCCAACGCGATGCCGCCGAACGCCCAGCAGGGCCAGGCGAGCTGGTCGGTCTCGCTGAAGTTCGACGGCAAGGGCGCCCGCCAGTTCGGCGAGGTCACCACCGACGCCTCCCGCGCCTACCAGCAGAACCCGTCCTCGCCGCAGGCGCAGGTCGCGATCGTGCTGGACGGCCAGGTCGTCTCGGCGCCCGCCATCCGGGAGGGCCCGATCACCGGCGGCACGGCCAGCATCGACGGGCCGCCGGAGAGCTTCGACCAGCAGTACGCCACCGACCTCGCCAACGTGCTCAAGTACGGGGCCCTGCCGCTGGAGTTCACGCAGAGCTCCATCGACGAGGTGTCGTCCACGCTGGGCTCCGACCAGCTGACCGGCGGCCTCATCGCCGGCGCGATCGGCCTCGGCCTGGTCGTCCTGTACTGCCTGTTCTACTACCGCGGCCTCGGCCTGGTGGCGGTGTCCAGCCTGGTCGTGGCGTCGATCACCACCTACGAGTCGGTGGTGATCCTCGGTGAGGGGATGGGCTTCCGGCTCTCCCTGCCGCACATCATCGGGCTGATCGTCTCGATCGGCATCACCGCCGACTCGTTCATCGTCTACTTCGAGCGGCTGCGCGACGAGCTGAGGGCCGGCCGCAAGCTGCGCTCCTCCGTGGAGAACGCCTGGAAGCGGGCGCGGCGCACGATCCTCGTCGCCGACGCCGTCACGTTCCTCGCCGCGCTGGTGCTGTACTTCCTCGCGGTCGGCGGCGTCGCCGGGTTCGCGTTCGCGATGGGCCTCACGACGCTCATCGACATCGTCGTGGTGTTCTTCTTCACCAAGCCGATGGTCGCGCTGCTGTCGCGCACCAAGTTCTTCGGCCGGGGGCATCCGATGTCGGGGCTCGACCCGAGGCGGCTGCACAAGGCCGCCCAGGACAAGGCCGCGGCGGCCACCGCCCGCACGACGAGCCAGGAGGCCTGACCCATGGGACTGCGAACGGCCACCTCGCGGATCTACCGGGGCGAGATCAGCGCCGACATCGTCGGCCGCCCGAAGATCTGGTACACCATCTCCGGGCTGCTGCTGGCGCTGTCGATCGCCGGCCTGATCGTCCAGGGCCTGAACTTCGGCGTCGAGTTCAAGGGCGGCTCCGTCTTCACCTTCCAGGCGAAGAGCTCCTCGATCGAGCAGGTGCGCACCGCCGTCACCGACGGCGGCGCCCACCAGGCGATCGTGCAGAAGGCCGGTGACGACTGGCGGGTCACGACCGAGAGCATGGACTCCGCGCACGTCACCCAGGTCAAGTCCAAGATCACGCAGGAGCTGAGCGTTCCCGCGAACGAGGTCAGCACCCAGGTCGTCGGCGCCTCGTGGGGCGGCGAGATCCAGAAGAAGGCCTGGCAGGCGCTGATCGTCTTCATGATCTTGATCATCGGCTACCTGTCGGTCGCGTTCGAGTGGCGGATGGCCGTGGCCGCGGTCGTCGCGCTGATCCACGACCTCGTCATCACGGCCGGCGTCTACGCCTGGTCCGGGTTCGAGGTCACCCCGGCGACGCTGCTCGGCTTCCTGACGATCCTCGGCTACTCGCTGTACGACGCGGTCGTCGTGTTCGACATGATCAAGGAGGTCACGAGACCGCTCGGCCCGACGTCCAAGACCACCTACAGCGAGGCCGCGAACCAGGCGCTCAGCAGCACGCTGGTGCGCTCGCTGAACACCTCCCTGGTGGCGATCCTGCCGGTCGGCGCGATCCTGTTCATCGGCACCACCCTGTTCGGCGCCGGGACGCTGAAGGACCTGTCGCTCGCCCTGTTCGTCGGCATGATCGTCGGGACGTACTCCTCGATCTGCGTGGCGACGCCGCTGCTCGTCCAGTTCAAGGAGCGCGAGCCGAAGTACCGGCAGATCCGGGAGAACATCGCCCGCCGGGAGCGCAACGCGACCAAGCAGGTCAAGACCGCCAAGGTCACGGCCGGTGCGGGCGCGTCCGGGGAGCCGCCCGCAGGCGCGGCGTCCGGCGGCGCGGCGTCCGGCGGCGGGTCCGACGACCGGCCCGCGGACGTGCGGAGCACCGTCACCGTGCGGAAGGTCGTGCAGACGGGGCCGCGGCAGCAGCCGAAGCGCGGGACGCGGCAGCAGCGCCGCGGCGGCAAGTAGCACAAGGGGACTCTTCGACCGTGGACCTCGGAAAGCTGATCCAGGAGCGGATCCGCGACATCCCCGACTACCCGAAGCCCGGGGTGGTGTTCAAGGACATCACCCCGCTGCTGGCCGACCACGTCGCGTTCGCCGGTGTCGTCGACTCGATCGTCAACCACCGCGGCCGCGGCACCATCGACAAGATCGTCGGCATCGAGGCCCGCGGGTTCATCCTCGCCGCGCCCGTCGCCTACCACTTCGGCGCCGGGTTCGTCCCGGTGCGCAAGAAGGGCAAGCTGCCCGCGGAGACGCGCGCGGAGACCTACGACCTGGAGTACGGGAACGAGACGATCGAGATCCACTCCGACGCGCTCGAACCGGGCGACCGGGTGCTGGTCGTCGACGACGTCCTCGCCACCGGCGGGACGGCCCGGGCCGCCGCGGACCTCGTCCGGCGGGTCGGCGGCGACGTCGTCGGGCTGTCGGTCCTCCTGGAGCTCTCCTTCCTGCACGGACGCGACAAACTGGGGAATCTGGACGTCCATTCCCTGGTTACGGTCTAGTGCGAAATGCCCGCCGGATACACTGGCGCCAACAGGGTCCGGCGGGGACGGGCGCGACCCGCGGGACCTGCGCTACAGCGCCCGGATGGACGAAGGAGGCTGGGTGCCCGGTGAGGTGGTATCGACCGGCGCGGTGAGCGACGCCGCCGCGGCGACCCGGGCCGGAGACCGTCCGGTGCGGGAGACCGCGGGGGAGCGGGCCGTGAAGACGGCCGGGGCGTCCGGCGCGCCGCCGAGGCGCGGGGACCGCCGTGCGCCGCCGACCGGACCTCCCGCCGAGGGCCCGCAGGCTCCCGAGGGCTCCGAGCTCCCGGCACCCGAAAGCCCGGCTCCCGAGTTTCCGGCTCCCGAAGGTCCGGTCGCGGAGACCGCTCCGGCCACCGAGGCGCCGCCGGCGGAGAAGCCCGCCGCGCCGCCCTCCCGCCCACAGACTCCCCCCGCCGAGAGCACCGCCTCCAGGGAGGACGCCGATGACGCGTCCGAGCCCGACGTCCCGTCCAAACCGACGCCGGCCACGATTCCACCGTCTGCCGCCCGGGTGCGCCGCAGGCTCGCCAGGCTGGGCGCCCAGCGCGGCCCAACTATGAACCCGGTACTGGAACCACTGATCAAGACGGTCCGCAACACCCACCCCAAGGCGGACCTGCGGCTCATCGAGCGCGCGTACGACGTCGCGGCGCACTACCACCGCAACCAGAAGCGCAAGAGCGGCGACCCGTACATCACGCACCCCCTCGCGGTCGCGACGATCCTCGCCGAGCTCGGCATGAACACCGAGACGCTCTGCGCGGCGCTGCTGCACGACACCGTCGAGGACACCCCGTACACCCTCGACCAGCTCAGCGCCGAGTTCGGCGACGAGATCGCCGCGCTCGTCGACGGCGTCACCAAGCTCGACAAGGTCAAGTACGGCGAGGCGGCCGAGGCCGAGACCGTCCGCAAGATGGTCGTGGCCATGTCCCGCGACATCCGCGTCCTGGTGATCAAGCTCGGCGACCGGCTGCACAACATGCGGACGCTGCGCTACATGCCGCGGCACAAGCAGGAGAAGAAGGCCCGCGAGACCCTGGAGGTGTTCGCGCCGCTCGCGCACCGCCTCGGGATGAACACGCTGAAGTGGGAGCTGGAGGACCTCGCGTTCGCCACGATGTACCCCAAGCGGTTCGACGAGATCGCCCGGCTGGTGTCCGAGCGCGCCCCGCGCCGCGACGTCTACCTGCAGGAAGTGATCGAGAACGTCTCCACCGACCTGCGCGAGGCCCGGATCAAGGCCACCGTCACCGGCCGGCCGAAGCACTACTACTCGATCTACCAGAAGATGATCGCGCGGGACGTCAGCTTCGACGACATCTACGACCTGGTCGGCATCCGGGTCCTCGTCGACAGCGTCCGCGACTGCTACGCCGCGCTCGGCTCGATCCACGCGCGATGGAACCCGGTCCCCGGCCGGTTCAAGGACTACATCGCGATGCCGAAGTTCAACATGTACCAGTCGCTGCACACGACGGTGATCGGCCCGGAGGGCAAGCCCGTCGAGCTGCAGATCCGCACCTGGGGCATGCACCGCCGCGCCGAGTACGGCGTCGCCGCGCACTGGAAGTACAAGGAGGAGACGGTCGGCGGCCGCAAGGCCGGCGACATGCAGTGGCTCCGCCAGCTCCTCGACTGGCAGAAGGAGACCGCCGACCCGGCCGAGTTCCTGGAGTCGCTGCGCTTCGACCTGTCGGTCTCCGAGGTGTTCGTGTTCACCCCGAAGGGCGACGTGATCGCGCTGCCGCAGGGCGCGACGCCCGTCGACTTCGCGTACGCGATCCACACCGAGGTCGGGCACCGATGTATCGGCGCCCGCGTCAACGGCCGCCTCGTCCCGCTCGAATCGACCCTCGACAACGGCGACACCGTGGAGGTCTTCACCTCCAAGTCGCCGGACGCGGGGCCCTCGCGCGACTGGCTCGGCTTCGTCAAGAGCGCCCGCGCCCGCAACAAGATCAAGCACTGGTTCTCCAAGGAGCGCCGCGACACCGCGATCGAGTCCGGCAAGGACGCCATCGCCCGCGCGATGCGCAAGCAGAACATGCCGCTGCAGCGGATGATGTCCGGTGAGGCCCTCCTCGCCCTCGCCCGCGACATGCGCTACCCGGACGTCTCCTCCCTCTACGCCGCCGTCGGCGAGAGCCAGGTCTCCGCGCAGCACGTCGTCCAGCGCCTCGTGGACGCCCTCGGCGGCGTGGAGAGCGCCGAGGAGGACCTCGCCGAGATCGCGCTGCCGACCCGCCGCAAGCAGCGCCGCGCGGGCGACCCCGGCGTCGTCGTCGCCGACGACCCGGACGTGTGGGTCCGGCTGTCCCGCTGCTGCACCCCGGTCCCGGGCGACGACATCGTCGGCTTCATCACCCGCGGCCACGGCGTGTCCGTGCACCGCTCGGACTGCGCCAACGTCGCCAGCCTGAAGTCGCAGCCCGACCGCCTGATCGACGTCAAATGGTCCCCCGGCGAGGACTCGGTCTTCCTCGTGGCCATCCAGGTCGAGGCCCTCGACCGGCCCCGCCTGCTGTCGGACGTGACCCGCGTCCTCTCGGACCAGCACGTCAACATCCTGTCGGCCTCGGTCACCACGTCCCGCGACCGCGTCGCGGTCAGCCGCTTCACCTTCGAGATGGGCGACCCGAAGCACCTCGGCCACGTTCTGAAGGCGGTCCGCTCCATCGACGGCGTCTATGACGTCTACCGCGTGACCAGCGGCGCCACCCGCTAGGGCGGCACCCGCTGGGCGGCACCCGCCAGGCGGCACCTGCCAGGCCCCGCCCCCGCCGCGAGCGGCGGGGGCGGGGCTCAGGTCACTCTTCGGGCCGGTCGTCCTCGGGGATCACGTCGACGCCGGCCTCGGCGCGCTGCTGGGCGGTGATCGGGGTCGGGGCCGCGGTCAGCGGGTCGTAGCCGGACGCGGCCTTCGGGAAGGCGATCACGTCGCGGATGGAGTCCTGCCCGGCGAGGAGCATGACGGTGCGGTCCCAGCCGAAGGCGATGCCGCCGTGCGGGGGCGGGCCGAACTTGAACGCCTCCAGCAGGAAGCCGAACTTGGACTCCGCCTCCTCCTTGGACAGGCCGAGGACGTCGAAGACCCGCTGCTGCATCTCGGCGCGGTGGATGCGGATGGAGCCGCCGCCGATCTCGTTGCCGTTCAGGACGAGGTCGTAGGCGTCGGCGAGGGCGGCGCCCGGGTCCTCGTGGAAGGTGTCGGCGTACTCCGGCTTCGGCGCGGTGAACGGGTGGTGCACGGACGTCCAGCCGATCTGCTCGCCCTTGTCGTCCTCGACGGGCTCGAAGATCGGGGCGTCGACGACCCAGACGAACTCCCACGCGGACTCGTCGATCAGGCCGCGGCGGCGGCCGATCTCCAGGCGGGCCGCGCCGAGCAGCTCCTGCGTGACGTGCCGCTTGCCGGCGCCGAAGAAGATCGCGTCGCCGGGCGCGGCGCCCGTCTTGGCGGCAAGGCCCTCCTTCTCGGCGTCGGAGAGGTTCTTGGCGACCGGGCCGCCGAGGGCGCCGTCCTCCTGGACGAGGACGTAGGCGAGGCCGCGGGCGCCGCGGGCCTTCGCCCAGTCCTGCCAGCCGTCCAGCTCCTTGCGGGTCTGCGACGCGCCGCCCGGCATGACGACCGCGCCGACGTACGGGGCCTGGAACACGCGGAACGACGTGCCGGCGAAGTACTCGGTCATGTCGGTCAGTTCGAGGCCGAAGCGCAGGTCGGGCTTGTCGGAGCCGTACCGGGCCATCGCGTCGGCGTAGGTGATGTGGGGGATCGGCCGGGGGATCTCGTAGCCGGCGATGTCCTTCCAGAGGCGCGCCACGAGGTCCTCGCCGACCTTCAGGACGTCGCCCTGGTCGGCGAACGACATCTCGATGTCGATCTGGGTGAACTCGGGCTGCCGGTCGGCGCGGAAGTCCTCGTCGCGGTAGCAGCGGGCGATCTGGTAGTAGCGCTCCATGCCGCCGACCATCAGCAGCTGCTTGAACAGCTGCGGCGACTGCGGCAGCGCGTACCAGTGGCCCGGCTTGAGCCGGACGGGGACGAGGAAGTCGCGGGCGCCCTCGGGCGTCGACCGGGTGAGCGTGGGCGTCTCGACGTTGACGAAGCCGTGCTCGCGCATCACCTCGTGCGTCAGGAACGACGCCTCCGAGCGGATCTTCATCGCGCGGGCGACGGACTCGCGGCGCAGGTCGAGGTACCGGTACTTGAGCCGGATCTCCTCGTTGACGTTGACGTCGCCCTCGATGGGGAAGGGGAGCGGCGCGGCGTCCGACAGCACCTCGATGTCGGTGGCGGCGACCTCGATGTCGCCGGTCGGCAGCTCGGGGTTCTCGTTGCCGGCGGGGCGGACGCGGACCTCTCCGACGACCTTGACGCAGAACTCCGAGCGCAGGTCGTGCGCGGTGTCCTCCTCGCGGAAGACGACCTGCGCGGTGCCGGACGCGTCGCGCAGGTCGATGAACGTGACGCCGCCGTGGTCGCGGCGGCGGCCGACCCAGCCGGCCAGGGTCACCTGCTGACCGGCGTGCTCCTTGCGGAGGGTGCCCGCCTCGTGGGTGCGGATCATTTGGAGAGCCTTTCCTTCAACGTCGTGACGAGGTCGGTGAGCGGGACGGCGGTCTGGTCGCCCCCGGCCAGGTCCTTGACCTGGGCGACGCCGTCCGCGATATCTCGCTCCCCGAGGATCACGGCGTAGCGGGCGCCGGAGCGGTCCGCGTCCTTCATGGCGCCCTTCAGCTTCTTGCCGCCGAACGCCATGTCGGCGGCGATCCCGGCGCGGCGCAGGTCGGCGACGAGCGTGAACACGCGGCGCTCGGCGGTGTCGCCGAGCGGGACGCCGAACGCCTCGCAGCGCGGCTTGGCGGCGAACGCCGCGCCCCGCCCCTCCCGCGACTCGGCTTCGAGGGCCAGGATGGTGCGGTCGAGGCCGAGGCCGAACCCGATGCCGGGGAGGGGCGGGCCGCCGATGTCCTCGGAGAGGCCGTCGTAGCGGCCGCCGCCGCCGATCCCGGACTGGGCGCCGAGCAGCGGGTGGTCGAACTCGTAGGTGGTGCGGGTGTAGTAGTCCAGGCCGCGGACGAGGGTGGGCGTGTCCTCCCACGCGATGCCGAGGTCGGCGAGCAGTTCGCGGACCCGGTCGTGGTGCGCCTTGCACGCCGGGCACAGGTGGTCGGCCATCAGCGGGGCGCCGGCGAGCTGCTCGCGGACCTTGGGGCGCTTGTCGTCCAGGACGCGGAGCGGGTTGATCTCGACGCGGGCGCGGGTGTCCTCGTCGAGGTCGAGGCCGCGCAGGAACTCCTGCAGCAGGGCACGGTACGCGGGGCGGCACTCCTTGCAGCCGAGCGAGTTCAGCAGCAGCCGCACCCGGGTGATGCCGAGCGAGCGGTACCAGTCCGACGCGATCGCGATGGTCTCGGCGTCGACCTGCGGGTCCTCGCTGCCGATCGCCTCCAGGTCGAGCTGGTAGAACTGCCGGTAGCGGCCCTGCTGCGGGCGCTCGGCGCGGAACGCGGGGCCCGTCGTCCACACCTTCACCGGCAGCGGGCCCTTGTGCAGGTTGTTCTCCAGGACGGACCGCAGCACCGACGCGGTGAACTCGGGGCGCAGCGTCAGCGACCGGCCGCCCCGGTCCTCGAAGGTGTACATCTCCTTGGACACCACGTCGGTGGACTCGCCGACGCCGCGCCGGAACAGGTTGGTGTCCTCGAAGACGGCCAGCTCCAGGTAGCCGTAGCCGGCGAGCCGCGCCTGCTCGGCGAACGCCTCGCGGATGGCGTAGAAGAGGTCCGCGCGCGGCGGGACGTATTCACTGACCCCCTTGGGGGCCCGGAAGCTCGAACTCATGGTCTCTTAGGCTCAGAATCCCTTGTTGGGCCCGTCCGCGGGCGCGCTCGTCCCCTTCAGGGAGGGCGACTCCCCTGGCCGAAGCCCGGTGAGGAACGGGTTGGTGGCGCGTTCCCGGCCGATTGTGGTCTGCTCGCCGTGGCCGGGCAGGACGGCGGTGTCGTCGGGCAGGGTCAGGCACACCCGGGACAGGCTGGCGAGGATCTCCTCGTACGATCCGCCCGGCAGGTCGGTGCGCCCGATCGACCCCGCGAACAGCAGGTCGCCGCTGAACATCACGTCCGGGAGCTGCTCGGTCCGCGGGGTGCGGAACGTCACCGACCCGGGCGTATGGCCCGGCGCGTGGTCGACGGTGAAGCTCAGCCCGGCCAGTTCCAGCGCCGCGCCGTCGGCGAGCTCCCGCACGTCGTCCGGCTCCGACAGCCGCAGTCCGCCGAACAGCTGCTGCCCGGCGCTCAGCGACAGCCCCTTCGCGGGGTCGGTGAGCAGCTCGCGGTCGCCCGGATGGATGTAGGCGGGGACGTCCTTGGCGCCGCACACCGGGGCCACCGACCAGACGTGGTCGAGGTGGCCGTGCGTCAGCAGCACCGCGACCGGCTTCAGCCGGTGCTCGCGCAGGATCTCCTCGATCCCGTCCTCGGCGTCCTGCCCGGGGTCGATGATCACGCACTCCTCACCCGCGGCGGGCGCCACGATGTAGCAGTTCGCGGCGAACGATCCAGCGGGGAACCCGGCGACGAGCACGGTCGTCCTTCCTTAGAACCATCTCGGGTGGGCGTGTCCGAGCGTACCGGCGGGGCCGCGGCCACCGCGAACGAGATCGGGCGCCGCCGTGTCGCGCGGGGCCCGCAGGGCGCGCGGAAAGCGCTCCCTGAGCGCTCCCTGAACGCGGAGGCGCTTTTACTCGCAGGTACCGCTACTATGCGCTGCACGTTCACCTGATCACACCGGAGAGGCGAGGCACGTGGCGGGGAAGGACCGCAAGAAGCAGCTCGCGCGGCAACGGTACGAGCGCCAGCAGCAGCGCCGGGCACAGGAGGCGGCGAGGGCGCGCCGCCTCAAGATCATCGGTTCGGTCGCCGCGGTGGCGGTCGTCGTGGCCGGCGCCGCGGCGTTCATGGTGTTCAAGGAGGACGAGTCCACGGCCGCCGGGCCGCAGTGCGTCTACAAGGGCGACACGCAGGGCCGGGTGCCGAAGGACGTCGGCCGGCCGCCGGGCAAGCCCGCCTACCCGGGCATCGTCCAGGCCACGTTGAAGACGAACCGGGGCGACGTGGAGATGCAGCTGTACGGCGACAAGGCGCCCTGCACGGTGAACTCCTTCGCGTTCCTGGCGCAGAAGAACTACTACGACAAGACCGAGTGCCACCGGCTCACCAGCGGCGGCCTCAACGTCCTGCAGTGCGGCGACCCGACGGCGTCCGGCGAGGGCGGGCCCGGCTACCGGTTCGCCAACGAGAACACCGACGGTGCCACCTATACGGAGGGCACGCTGGCGATGGCGCACAGCAGTGCGCCCGACTCCAACGGCAGCCAGTTCTTCATGGTCTACAAGGACTCGCAGCTCCCGCCGGAGTACACCGTGTTCGGCAAGATCACCAAGGGGCTGGACGTGCTCCAGAAGATCGCCAAGGGGGGTTCGGACCCCAAGGGCGACGGCAAGCCCAAGAAGAAGGTCGAAATCCAGGACGTCACGATCGCCGGGAAATAGGCGAACGGGATACTAAGGTGTGGAGGGTCCGGAGGGCGTAAGTCGTCCGGACCCGCGATTCAGGAGGCAAGGGTGTCCAGCGCGACCGATCCCTGGGGCCGGGTGGACGAGGACGGCACCGTCTATGTCAGGACGGCCGACGGCGAGCGGGTCGTCGGATCCTGGCAGGCCGGTGCGCCCGAAGAGGCCCTGGCCTACTTCAAGCGCAAGTACGACGCGCTCGTCACCGAGATCGGCCTGCTCGAGCAGCGGGTCCGCACCACCGACCTGCAGCCCGCGCAGGCGCAGCAGAGCATCGACCGGCTCCGCGAGGCCGTCGCCGACGCGCACGCCGTCGGCGACCTCGACGCGCTCACCCGGCGGCTGGACGCCCTGACCGAGCAGGTCGGGCGGCGCCGCGAGGAGGTCAAGGCCCAGCGCGAGCAGCACCGCCACGAGGCCCGCGAGGTCAAGGAGCGGATCGTCGCCGAGGCCGAGCGCATCGCCGCCGAGGAGACCCACTGGAAGAACGGCGGCGAGCGGCTCCGCCAGCTCGTCGAGGAATGGAAGGCCGCCGACCGCATCGACCGGCCCACCGAGACCGCGCTGTGGAAGCGGCTGTCCGCCGCCCGCAACGCGTTCACCAAGCGCCGCAAGGCCTACTTCGCCACCCTCGACGACCAGCGCGAGGAGTCCCGCCGGGAGAAGGAGCGCCTCGTCGCCGAGGCCGAGGCGATGTCCGGCTCCACCGACTGGGGCGAGACCGCCGCCGCCTACCGCGACCTGATGCGCCGCTGGAAGATGGCCGGACGCGCCTCCAGGGACGCCGAAGAGGAGCTGTGGGCCCGCTTCAAAGGCGCCCAGGACACCTTCTTCCAGGCCCGCAGCGCCGCGTTCGCCGAACGCGACGCCGAATTCCGCGGCAACGCCCAGGAGAAGGAGAAGATCCTCGCCGAGGCCGAGCGGCTGCTGCCCGTCAAGGACGTCCGGCAGGCCCGGCAGGCGCTGCGCGTGATCCAGGAGCGCTGGGAGGCCGCCGGCATGGTCCCCCGCGATCAGCGCGACCGCCTCGAAGGCCGCCTCCGCAAGATCGAGGAGGCCGTCCGCGCCGCCGAGGAGAACGAGTGGCGCCGCACCAACCCCGAGGCCCGCGCCCGCGCCGAAGCCACCGTCGGGCAGCTGCGCAACTCCATCGAGCAGCTGGAGAAGCGCCTCGGCAAGGCCCGCGACGCCGGCCGCGACAAGGACGTCAAAGAGGCCGAAGAGGCCCTCAACGCCCGCCGCGCCTGGCTGGAAGAGGCAGAGCGGACACTCGCGGAATTCTCGTGAACTGTGTTTGCCCAGGGGGGCGACCCCCTGGAACCCCCGTTGGCGACGCAGGCGATCCTCGCTCCTTTGTTGCGGTCTGTCGTGCCTGTTGCGGTTTGCGTGGCGTCGCTGCGGTCGCCTGCGTCGCCGGGCATGCCCGCTCCGGGCGCTGAGCGCCCTCCGCGTGCCTGCCCGTGGTGGTCGCTTCGGTCGGTGGTCACGGCGCGGGTCTGGTCCAAGAGGGTGTGAATTGTGCTCGTCCAAGAGGCGGCTGTGTTGGTCCAGGGGGGCGACCCCCTGGAAGCCCCGTTGGCGACGCAGGCGATCCTCGCTCCTTTGTTGCGGTCTGTCGTGCCTGTTGCGGTTTGCGTGGCGTCGCTGCGGTCGCCTGCGTCGCGCGGGCATGCCCGCTCCGGGCGCAGAGCGCCCTCCGCGTGCCTGGCCGTGGCGGTCGCTTCGGTCTGCGCCCCGGCTCGGGTCTGGTGCGAGAGGGTGTGAATTGTGCTCGTCCGAGAGGCGGTTGTATGGCCCAGGGGGCGACTCCCTGGAACCGTTGGGCATGGCTGTTGCGGCCCTCTGTGTGCCTGCCCGTGGTGGGCGCTTCGGGGGGTGCTGTGGCTCGGGTCTGGTCTGTTTCAGGTGGTGTTGCGGCCTAGGAAGGCCAGCATTCTTGTTTGTTCGTCCGCGCCGCGGGGGACCGGGAGGGGCGGGGCCAGGCGGCCTGTGGCGCGTAGGGGAGCGGCCACCACCTGGGCCGTCGCGAACGCGTGGTGGACCAGGTCCGGGTCCAGGCGGGACGGCTGGCCCGTCGCGCGCGCCAGGTCCCAGGCGTGCACCAGCGGTTCCAGGATGTAGCCCTCCAGGTAGTCGCGCAGCGGGAGCTCGCCGAGGCCGCCGAACGGGATGAGGCGGCCCAGCGCGTCCGGGGTGAGCGCCGCCGCGCACTCCTTGCGGGCCGCCCGCCAGCTCATCAGGACGTCGCCCGGCACGAACCGCGCCGGGTCCCGGCCGACGTCCGGTTCGGGCTCGCCGGCGGCCAGCGCCCGGATCAGGAACTGGCCGCCGGTCACGTGGCCGGCGACGTCCCGGGCGGTCCACCCCGCGCAGGGCGACGGCGCGTCCCAATCGTCCCTGGGCACCCCGGCCACCAGGCCCTCGAAGAGGTCGAGGGCCCGGTGGTAGCCGCTGAGGTTGTGAGCCATGGTGGTCAGTGACCCGCGATCCGACCGCGCTGTCAAGCGCTATCGCGAAGGTCGCGGGTCACGATCACACCGCGGCGGCGCCCCGCTCCCGGAGCATCGCGTTCATCAGCGTGATCTCCGAACGCTGGCCGGTGACCATCGTGCGGGCCAGCCGCCGCACGCGGTCGTGGCCCGTGCGGGCCAGCACCGCCTCCGCCATGTCGACGCCGCCGCGGTGGTGGGCGATCATCAGCCGCAGGAACAGGACCTCGGCGGCCCGGCCGGACGCCTTCTCCAGCTCGGCGAGCTGCTCGCGGGTCGCCATCCCCGGCATGGCGCCGCCCCGGTGGCCGCCGTGCCCCGACATCCACCGCATGCCGCCGGACGGGTCGGCCTTCGGCGCCCCCCACTCGTCCAGCCAGGCCGTCATCATGCCGATCTGCGCCTGCTGCGCGGTGATGATGTCGTAGGCCAGCAGCCTCACGTCGGGGTCGTCCGTGCGGTCCCGCACGATGAACGACATCCGCACGGCCTGCGCGTGGTGGGCGCTCATGTCGCGGGCGAACCCCGCCTCGGGGCCGGCCGTGCCCGGACCGCGGGCACCGGTCCGGGCCAGGAGCGCGGCCCCGGCGATCAGGACGAGCACCGCCACGGCGATGGTGACCCGCCGCCCCCTCACGGGGTGTCCTTGGCGCCGTCGCAGGCCGCGCCCGGCTCGGGCGTCTGCGGGCCCTTCACGAAGCCGCGCAGGAACTCGTCCACGCGCGCGTCCGAGGCGTCCTCCAGCGAGAGCTGGTGGCCCCAGGCGGTGAGCTTGATCGGCACGTCCTGGGCAGGGTAGGGGCTCAGCATCGTGTAGTCGATGCCGGACACCTTGGCCTTCAGCATGTCGAGCTGGTCGCCGGCGAGGCCGGGGCGGTAGGTGATCCAGACGGCGCCGTGCTCCAGCGAGTGCACGGCGTTCTCGTTCCGCAGCGGGGCGTCGTAGACGCGGCCGTCGCAGTTCTGCCAGACGGGGTCGTGGTCGCCGCCCATCGGCGGGTCGCTGTCGTACTTCACCGCGCCGGTGGTGTGGTCGCGGCCGAGGTCGTCCTTGACGACCAGGCCGGCGACGGAGGGGGAGTCGGCGGACGACGACCTGGTCTGCGCGAACGTGTAGCCGATCGCGATGACCGCGGCCAGGCCGATGACGGTGAAGAAGGCGATGGCGCCCCAGGGGGTCTCGCGCTGCGTCAGCGCGTTCTGCTTCCTGGCGTTCTTGACACGGGCGCTCTTGGACATGGAGGGGTCCTCTCGGGTGCTTGCTGACGGGATGCGGGCAGCGCCGCATCGCGGCGTCGGTCACGACGGCGATACGGCGGTGCGTGCGGCCTTACGGCCTGCTCATCACAGCCGGAGCACCTGGAGGACGGGCAGAGACGGCGCGGTGGGCGCGGCGCTCCGCGGAGGGGCGAGCGACCAGCCCGCCCGCGCGGGCAGCCGCGAGAAGGGGCGGCGCAGCCCGGCGGCCAGCGCCAGCAGCAGGAGGGTGAACAGGACGGCGGCGCACAGGCACACGTCCAGCGGCGCCCGCGGATGCGGCTTCGCGGGGGCGCTGAGCGCCGCCTCCGCGAGCCCCTGCCCGGCGGACAGGGCGGTGACGGGCACGCTCACGGCGTGCTCGGTGCACACGCGGGGCGGCGGCCCGTGGCCCAGGCCGTAGCTGAACACCAGCCCGGCCGCGACGAACAGCGCCACGAGCAGCCCGGCCGTCCCGTGGCGCCGATGCGGGGCCGTACGAGACACCGTCACGCTCCTGCAATGCGCCTTCGGGCTGTTCCAACGCCGGAGCCTACCGCCCGGTTCCCCGGCCACGGCCGTCGGTGCCGGGAGATAGTGTCGAGGCGTGACCAGCAGGGCTGAATCGGGCGAGCCGGAGGGCCTTTTCGACGCGCCGGGCCGGGAGCCGGCCGGGCCCGCCCCCGAGGCCGCGCCGCCCGCCGCGGGGGCGGAGCAGCCGCTCGCGGTGCGGATGCGCCCGCGCTCGCTGGACGAGGTCGTCGGGCAGGGCCACCTGCTCGGCCCCGGCACCCCGATCCGGCAGCTCGTCGACCGGGACGTGCCGATGTCGCTGGTGCTGTGGGGGCCGCCGGGCACCGGGAAGACGACGCTGGCCACGGTCGTCAGCCGTGTCACCTCCCGGCGGTTCGTGGAGATCTCCGCCGTCAGCGACGGCGTCAAGCGGGTGCGCGCCGAGATCGACCTCGCCAGGCGCGAGCTGGGCATGACCGGCCGGCAGACCGTCCTGTTCGTCGACGAGGTCCACCGCTTCAACAAGGCCCAGCAGGACGCGCTGCTCCCCGCCGTGGAGAACCGCTGGGTGTCCTTCATCGGCGCCACGACCGAGAACCCGTTCTTCTCCGTCATCAGCCCGCTGCTGTCCCGTTCGCTGCTGCTCACCCTGGAACCGCTCGGCGACGACGACCTGCGCGAGGTGGTCCGCCGGGCGCTGGCCGACGAGCGCGGCCTCGGCGGCGCGGTGTCCCTCGACCCCGCCGCCGAGGACCACCTCGTCCGGCTCGCCGGCGGCGACGCCCGCCGCGCCCTCACCTACCTGGAGGCCGCGTCCCTGGTCGTCGGCGAGGGCGGCGCCGTCGACGCGGACGTCCTGGAGAAGGCCGTCGACCGGGCCGCCGTCCGCTACGACCGCGAGGGCGACCAGCACTACGACGTCATCAGCGCGTTCATCAAGAGCATCCGCGGAAGCGACGTCGACGCGGCGCTGCACTACCTCGCCCGCATGATCGAGGCCGGGGAGGACCCGCGGTTCATCGCCCGGCGGCTGATCGTGCACGCCAGCGAGGACGTCGGCATGGCCGACCCCACCGCGCTGCAGACCGCGGTCGCCGCCGCGCAGGCGGTGGAGTTCGTCGGCCTGCCCGAGGCCCGCATCAACCTCGCCCAGGCGGTGATCCACCTGTCCCTGGCGCCCAAGTCCAACGCGGTGATCATGGCGGTGGACGGGGCGCTCGGCGACGTCCGCAAGGGGCTCGCCGGGCCCGTCCCCGGGCATCTGCGCGACTCCCACTACAAGGGCGCCGCGAAGGTCGGGCACGGGGAGGGCTACAAGTACGCCCACGATCACCCCGGCGGCGTCGTCCAGCAGCGGTACGCGCCCGACTCCGTGGACGGGCGGGAGTACTATCGCCCGACCAGGCACGGCGCCGAGGCGCGGTTCACCGAGGTCCTCGCCCGGATCCGCTCGGTCCTGCGCGGCGGCGGCGACCGGCGCTGAACGCCCCCGCCGGGCCGGTGCTACCGCCACGGGGGCGTTCCGACCGGTAAGGTCTGTCACGCCGCAACGGCCCCGAACCGAATTCGCACGAACGGAAAGCCCGATGCTCACTGGTGGACAGCTGGCAGCCCTCATCGTGGCCGTGTTCTGGGCGGTGCTCGTGTCGTTCATCGCGCTGACCCTGCTGAAGCTCTCCCGGCTCCTCGCCGAGGCCGGCAAGGTCGTCCGCGACATCGGCGACCAGGCCGCCCCCCTGCTGGACGACATGACGCACACGGTGAAGCGCGCCAACGAGCAGCTCGGCCGGACCGACGTGATCACCAAGCAGGTCGCCGGCGTCACCCAGAACGTCTCGGCCGTCACCACGGTCATGACCTCGGTGGTGGGCGGCCCGCTGGTGAAGGCCGCGGCCTTCTCCTACGGCGTCCGCAAGGCGCTGAAGAGCGACGGCGACGGGCGGGGCGCGTCCGGCCGGCCGCAGCTTCAGGCCCGCTCCGCGGGGAAGGGGCGGCGATGAGGCGGCTGTTCTGGCTCTCGGTCGGCGCCGGCGCCGGCGTCTACGTGACGCACCGCGTGAAGCGGCGCGTGGAGGCGGTCGCGCGGAGCCTGTCCCCGGAAGGGGTCGCGATGCGCGCGGTGGCGACGGGCAAGGGCACCGGGGAGCGGCTGAGGAATTTCGCCGCCGACGTCCGTACCGAGATGCAGGCCCGCGAACAGGAGCTGCGCGAGGCCGTCCGCATGGACCAGGCTCCGCCGGACGCCGAGGTGCCCGGATACCGGGGGTCCCCGCCCCGCCGGGTGCTGAAGGCGCGATACACGATCATCGACGACGACAAGGATGGCCACTGATCATGGAGTCGGCAGAGGTCGCCCGCCGCTTCCTCACGTTCTTCGAGGAGCGCGGGCACACGGTGGTGCCCTCGGCCAGCCTGGTCGCCGAGGACCCGACCCTGCTGCTGGTCAACGCCGGCATGGTCCCGTTCAAGCCGTACTTCCTCGGGCAGCGCACCCCGCCGTCCCCCCGGATGACAAGCGCGCAGAAGTGCGTGCGGACGCCGGACATCGAGGAGGTCGGCAAGACCACCCGGCACGCCACCTTCTTCCAGATGCTGGGCAACTTCTCCATCGGCGACTACTTCAAGGAGCAGGCGATCCCGTTCGCCTGGGAGCTGCTGACCCGGCCGCGGGAGGAGGGCGGCTTCGGGTTCCCCGAGGACAAGCTGTGGGTCACCGTCTTCCAGGACGACGACGAGGCCCAGAGCATCTGGCACCACAAGGTCGGCGTCCCCCTCGACCGCATCCAGCGGCGCGGCATGGAGGACAACTTCTGGTCGATGGGCGTGCCCGGCCCGTGCGGGCCGTGCTCGGAGATCTACTACGACCGCGGCCCCGAGTACGGCCGCGAGGGCGGCCCCGTCGCCGACGAGGACCGCTACCTGGAGGTCTGGAACCTCGTCTTCATGCAGTACGAGCGGGGTCCGGGGGAGGGCAAGGCCGACTTCCCGATCCTCGGCGAGCTGCCCGCCAAGAACATCGACACCGGCATGGGCCTGGAGCGCATGGCGGCGATCCTGCAGGGCGTCGACAACATCTACGAGACCGACACCCTGTGGCGGATCCTGGACCGCGCCGCGGAGCTCACCGGCGCCAGGTACGGCCGCGACCACCGCGCGGACGTGTCGCTGCGTGTGATCGCCGACCACGTCCGCAGCGGGACGATGATGGTCGCGGACGGCATCCGCCCCGGCAACGAGGGCCGCGGCTACGTGCTGCGCCGCATCCTGCGCCGCTCCATCCGCAACCTGCGGCTGCTCGGCGGCCAGGACGCCGGGCTCATGCACGAGCTGACCGGCGTCGCGATCAGCGCGATGGGCGAGCAGTACCCGGAGCTGGTCCGCACCGCCGCGAACATCCACACGGTCATCGACGCCGAGGAGGACTCCTTCCTCCAGACGCTCCGCACCGGCACCGCGATCTTCGACACCGCGGTCGAGGAGACCAAGCGCTCCGGCGGCGCGACGCTGCCCGGCGAGCAGGCGTTCAAGCTCCACGACACCTACGGCTTCCCGATCGACCTCACCCTGGAGATGGCGTCCGAGCAGGGCCTCCAGGTCGACGAGGAGGGCTTCCGCCGGCTCATGCAGGAGCAGCGGGAGCGCGCGAAGAAGGACGCCCGCGACAAGAAGACCGGCAACCTCGACGTCTCCGTCCTGGACGAGCTGCTCACCGGCGCCGGCGGCAGGGTCGACTTCACCGGCTACGGCAGCCTCACCGGCGAGGCCCGCCTCGTCGGGCTCCTCGTCAACGGCGCCAACGCGCCGGCCGCCGGGGAGGGCACCGAGGTCGAGGTCGTCCTCGACCGCACCCCGTTCTACGCCGAGGGCGGCGGCCAGCTCGCCGACCACGGCCTGATCCGGCTCGGCAACGGCGCCGTCATCGAGGTCACCGACGTGCAGGCGCCCCTCCCGGGCCTCATCGTGCACCGCGGCCGCGTCCGCAGCGGCGAGGCGCAGGCCGGCGACACCGCCTACGCCGAGGTCGACGTGGAGCGGCGCCGCGCGATCTCCCGCTCGCACACCGCGACCCACATGGTGCACGCCGGGTTCCGCCGCGCGCTCGGCGAGTCCGCCGCGCAGGCCGGGTCGGAGAACTCGCCCGGCCGGTTCCGGTTCGACTTCACCGCGTCCGGCGCCGTCCCGCCGAGCGTGCTGCGCGACGTCGAGGACGAGGTCAACGAGGTGCTGGTCGGCGACCTGGACGTCCGGGCCTTCCACACCTCCATCGACGAGGCCCGCGCCATGGGCGCGCTCGCGCTGTTCGGCGAGAAGTACGGCGACGAGGTCCGCGTCGTGGAGGTCGGCGACTACTCCCGCGAGCTGTGCGGCGGCACCCACGTGGCCCGCTCCGGGCAGCTCGGCCTGATCAAGGTGCTGGGCGAGTCGTCCATCGGCGCCGGCGTCCGCCGCGTCGAGGCGCTCGTCGGCATCGACGCGTTCCGGTTCCTGGCCCGCGAGAGCGTCCTCGTCGCGCAGCTCGCCGAGCAGATGAAGGCGCGCAAGGAGGAGCTGCCCGAGCGGATCTCCGGCGTCCTCACCCGGCTCCGCGACGCCGAGAAGGAGCTGGAGAAGCTCCGCGCCCAGCAGGTCCTCGCGATCGCGGGCTCGCTCGCCGACTCCGCCAAGGACATCGGCGGCATCGCGTTCGTGGGGCACCGCGCCCCCGACGGCACCGGCGCCGACGACCTGCGCCGGCTCGCCGTCGACGTGCGCGGCCGGCTGGCCGCCCGGCCCGCCGTCGTGATGGTCGCCGGCGTGCCGAAGGACCGCCCCGTCGTGGTCGTCGCCGTCACCGAGGGCGCCCGCGAGCGCGGCCTCAAGGCGGGCGCGCTCGTCGGCCTCGCCGCCAAGGCCCTCGGCGGCGGTGGCGGCGGCAAGGACGACCTGGCGCAGGGCGGCGGTGCGAACGCCGGCGCCGTCGGCGACGCCCTCGCCGCCGTCGAACGAGCCGTAGGGGCCGCGTGAGCCCGGCGCGACGGGGTATGCGACCGGAGCACCTGCCATGAGGCAGGGCGTCCGGCTGGGAGTCGATGTGGGGAGCGTGCGCGTGGGGGTCGCCAAGAGCGACCCCGGCGGCGTCCTCGCCTCCCCGCTGGAGACCGTGAAGAGCGGCAGGGGCGACGTCGACCGGCTCGTGGCGCTCGCCGCCGAGTACGAGGCGATCGAGGTCGTCGTCGGGCTGCCGACGTCGCTGTCGGGCCGGGAGGGCCCGGCGGCTCGGGCGGCGCGCAAGTTCGCGGCCAGGCTCGCGGACCGCCTTCCCCCGGAGGCGGTCCGGCTGTACGACGAGCGGCTCACCACCGTCACCGCCGAGAGCGGTCTGCGGGCCGGGGGAGTACATGGTCAAGCGAGGCGCAAGGTCGTCGACCAGGCCGCCGCGGCGGTCCTGCTCCAGGCGGCCCTCGACGCGGAACGGTTGACTGGGCACCCCCCAGGAGAGATCGTCCGGGGGAGCTCATGAACGATTTGGACCTCTTCTCAGACCCCTACGGCGACGGGCGGCCGTCGGACGAGGTGTACGGCAGGCGGGAGCAGCGGCGCGTCCGGAAACGGCAGAAGCGCCGCCGGCGCAACGGCCGGGCGGCGGCGCTGTTCGCGATGGCGTTCCTGGTGGCGGTGTTCGGCACCGGCGGTGTCCTCGGCTACGCCTGGCTGGACAACAAGTGGCACCCGCCGGACTACGCGGGCCAGGGGTCCGGCAGCGTCACGGTCCAGATCAAGAAGGGCGCCAGCGGCTCGGTGATCGGCGCGACGCTGGAGGAGCACCGCGTGGTCAAGAGCGCCCGCGCGTTCGTGAAGGCCTACAACAAGGAGACGCGAGCCTCCAGCATCCAGCCGGGCTTCTACCAGATGCGGCTGAAGATGTCGTCGGCCGCGGCGATGGCGCTGCTGCTGAACCCGAAGTCGCGGGCCGGGAACCAGATCACGATCCCGGAGGGCCGCCGCGCCGCCGAGATCTACCAGTTGCTGGCGAAGAAGACCGGCATCTCGGCGAAGGAGTTCCAGAACGCCGCCAAGGACGGGAAGAGCCTCGGGCTGCCGCCCTACGCGAAGGGCAGGGTGGAGGGGTACCTGTACCCGGGCCGCTACGACCTCGACCCCAACGGCTCGGCGCGGCAGATCCTCAAGCAGATGGTGGATCGGTTCAACGAGGAGGCGAGCAGCACCGACCTCGTCGCGAAGGCGCGCAGGGCGAAGATGAACCCCGCGACAGTCGTCACGATCGCCAGCCTCGTCCAGGCCGAGGGCGGCAAGCCCGCCGACCTGCCGAAGATCTCCCGGGTCATCTACAACCGGGTGAAGAAGGGCATGAAGCTGCAGTTCGACACGACGGTGCTGTACGCGCTGGACGAGCGGCGGCTGACGGTCACCGAGAAGGACCTGCAGATCCAGTCGCCCTACAACACCTACCTGCACGCGGGCCTGCCGCCCGGCCCGATCAGCAACCCCGGCGCGGACGCGATCGAGGCGGCGCTCGCGCCGAAGCCCGGGACGTGGCTGTACTTCATCGCGACCGACCCGACGAACAAGGTCACCAAGTTCGCCACCACCGAGGCGGAGCGGCAGGCGATCGAGAAGGAGTTCCGCGAGTGGCAGAAGGCGCATCCGGGCCAGTGACCGGGGGGACGGCGGCCGGCGCTGCGGTGCGCCGGGCGGCGGTGCTGGGATCGCCGGTCGCGCATTCGCTGTCGCCGGTGCTGCACCGCGCGGCGTACGCGGCGATGGGCCTGGACTCGTGGACCTACGACGCGATCGAGTGCCGCGAGGACGGCCTCGCCGCGCTGCTGGACGGCCTCGGCCCCGAATGGGCGGGGCTGTCGCTGACCATGCCGCTCAAGCGGGTCGCGCTGGACCTCGCCGACTCGGTGTCCGACCTCGCGGTGGCGGTCGGCGGCGCCAACACGATCGTCCTGCGGGACGGGCGGCGGCACGCCGACAACACCGACGTGCACGGCATCGAGACGGCGCTCACCGAGGCCGGGCTGAAGGCGCCGCAGTCGGCGCTGGTGCTGGGCGGCGGCGCCACCGCCGCGTCCGCGCTGGCCGCGCTCGCCCGGCTCGGCACGGCCGAGGCGGTGCTCGCCGCCCGGTCGCCCGAGCGGGCCGCCGGCGCCGCCGAGGTGGGGGAGCGGTTCGGGCTCGCGGTCCGCGTCGTGGCGCTCGACCGGGTGACCGCGCACCTTCCGGCGGAGCTCGTCGTGTCGACGCTGCCGGGACGCGCGGCCGACGCGTTCGCCGGCCCGGTCGCCGCGTCCGGCGCGGCCCTGTTCGACGTGGTGTACGCGCCGTGGCCGACGGTGCTGGCGGCGGCGGTGGAGCGGGCCGGCGGGACGGTCGTCGGCGGTTTCGCGATGCTGCTGCACCAGGCCGTCCGGCAGGTGGCGCTGATGACGGGCCGCGAGGACGTGCCCGTGGCGGCCATGCGCGCCGCCGGGGAGGCGGAGCTCGCCCGCCGCGCCTGACCCGCCCCGGTGCGTCAGGGCGGGGCGGGCGGCGGGCCGCGCGGGGTGCGGTGCCGCTTTGCCGACTCGTCGATGGCGGTGAGGACGACGGGCAGTATCACGCTGAGCCAGAAGTCCTTCCACCCCCACAGGTCCGCGGCGACGCCCAGCAGGCTGGCGGCGCACACGAGGCTCAGCAGGAGCGCCGCCCAGTGCCGCCGGGCGAACCCGACCGGGTCCACCAGCCTCCGGTGCGGCAGCAGGTCGGCCAGCGGGCGTTCCCGCGCGTGCGCCCGCTGCACCACCGTCGCGTCCGGCAGCCAGTGCAGGATGTCGGCGCTCCCGGCGAGCGGGACGCGGGACAGCGCGATCAGCGTCTCCAGCCGCCACCACAGCGTCCACAGCGACGTGCGCCCGCTGCCCGGGTAGCCCGTCCAGCGCGGGTCGGCGAACTCGCCGCGCACCAGCGTCCGGAACGCCCGCGCGACGACCGGCCCGTGCGGGCCGCGCGGGTCCCGCAGCAGCGCCGACAGCGCGATCGGCAGCCCGTAGTGCCACAGGGCCAGCCGCCACACCGGCTCCGGGCCGGCGCACCGGGGGGACGCGCCGTGCGCGGAGGCGCCGTGCGGGGAGACGTCGTAGGTCTCGATCCACGTGTGGTCGTCGTCGGGGTCGAGGTTCTCCAGCAGCCAGTCGTAGGCGTCCAGCAGCCGCTCGGTCCGCAGCTCCGGGCGCGCCTCGGCCAGCGTCACCAGCGCGAAGGCGGTGTGGGTGACGGTCGGCCGGGACTCCGGGGTCGGCCCCCAGCCGGGCCGGTGCGCGGTGCGGTCGGCGGTCAGCCACTCCACGCCCCGGTCGACCGCCGGGTCGTACGGGTTGAGCTGGCTGAGCGCGCGCAGCGCCAGGCACGTCAGCCACACCCGGGACGCGCAGCCGTGCAGGGAGCCCCAGCCGCCGTCGGGGTTCTGGTTGCGCAGCAGCCACTGGTAGGCGCGCTTGGTGTCGGGCGCGTCGTCGCGCAGGTCGCAGCGGGCGCGGGCGAGGAACCGCGCGATCCAGCCGGTCGCCTCCACCACCGGCATGCCGAGGCTGGTCTTGGTGGCCCAGCCGCCGTCGCGCAGCCCGTCGTCCGAGCGGGTCTGCCGGGCGGCGAGGAAGGCCAGCCCCTCGTCGAAGTACTCGAAGGGGCGTCCCGCCTCCACGAACGCCATCAGCCCGAGGGCCGTCGCGGTGCTGCCCGGTTCGGGGCGCGCCAGCTCGTGGTACCAGCCGCCGCCGGGGCCGAGCGCGGGCGCGTAGGTGTCGCGCAGGACGTCCAGCGACTCGTTCAGCCGGGTTTCGAGGACGGCCATGTCGATGGCCGGAGCGCCGGCACCGCGGGGCCGGAGTCGTTCCGGCGCGGCGGCGGGTCGGGCTGGGCGGGGGGCCGGTGCGGGGAGGGGAGGAGTCGTCTGGTGCACAGTGTTGCCTTTCCTCCCTTTTGTTCCCGTTTGGCCAGGTTTTGTACCCCGGAGGTTCCATGTCGGTATCCCTTGCCGCAGGGTTCGCCGGCGGCGGGAAGGCTGGAGGGAGAGTGGTCCCGTTCCGTGGTGCTGGAGGAGGCTTGGCCGAGCCGACGGCGTGGAACGAGCCCGAGCACGACTGCGTCCTGTGCCCGCCCCTGCGGTTCCGGTTCAACGGCATGGCGGACCTCCCCGGCGAGTCCGGCGTGATCGCCGGCGACCGCGACTTCCTCCTCATCCCGGACGTGGCGCCCCTCGCCGAGGGCCACGTCCTGCTGGTGACCCGCGAGCACTACCAGTGCGCGGGGGAGTTCGGCCCGGGCATGTGGGAGCGGGCGCTGCGGTGGCGCGGCCGCGTCGCCCGCCTCTACCGCGCGGCCTACGGGAGCGGTGAGCTGCTGCTGTTCGAGCACGGCCCGGCGACTCCGCAGGGCGGCGGCGCGTGCATCGACCACGCGCACTGGCACATGCTCCCCGGGACCCCGGGCATCCGCCGGGTGGTGGAGGAGCGGGGCCGTCCCGGGATGCCCGCCGGACGCGCCGCCCTCCGGGCGTACCTGCGCGCCGGACGCTCCTACCTCCTGATCGAGGAGGACGAGGTCATGACCGTCCATCCGGGGGACGGCGTCAGGAGCCAGTTCCTGCGCTGGGCCGTGGCGTCCGCCGGGCCGGACGGGACCTGGCGCTGGCAGGAGGCGTTCGGGCTGCCCGGCAGCCGGCGGCGCTTCCTCCGCACGCTCACCGCGCTGCGCGCGGCGCTCGCGGCCCTGCCGTCCGGTGACCAGTTCTACGGTGATCAGACGTCCGGTGAACCGCCGCCCGACAGCCACCAGTAGAGCTCGCACGCGGCCAGCCGGTCCCCGAAGCCCGCGCGCCGGACGCCCGCGCCATAGCCGGTGGGGTACTCCATCAGCAGCCGTCCCCGCTGGTAGGCGAGCACGCCCTCCAGGGACGTCGGGCCGAACCGCAGCAGCCACAGCGGACGCCCCGGCACCTCGCGGTCCAGCACCGGCAGCAGCCCGCGCACCGCGCCGGCGCCGGACGGCGCCGGACGCCCCAGGAGGCGCGCCAGTGTGGGCGCCTCGGAGAACACCAGGTCCGCGCGGGCCAGCACCGGCAGCATGTCCGACGCCGGGAGCCGCGCGTCGACGTCGTGCGGGACGAGGTCGAACGCGACCCGCGTCCCCGCCGCGCCCGCGATCCGCGCCGCCTCCTCCAGCGCCGCCCGCGACACCGGGGACAGCGTCGAGTACCCGTCGGCGACCAGCACGTCGGCGCCCGCGATCGCGTCCGCCGCCGCCGCGACCTCCGCGGCGGTGAGCCGGCGCCCCGGCGGCTCCTCCTGGACGACGAGCAGCCGGACGCCCGGCCCGCCGCCGCGCGGGCGGTCGCGCAGCATCACCGAGACGCCGTTCGGCGCGCCCGCCTCGACGCGCAGGTGGTCGACCGCGCCGATGCGGCGCAGCTCCCGGCGGATGACCGCGGTGTAGTCGTCGTCGCCGATCTTCGCCAGCACCCCCACCCGGCGGAACCGAGCGGCCGCGCACCGGGCCAGGTTCACCGCGGTGCCGGCGACCACGGCCCGCGCGGGGGCGTAGCAGAGCCGGTCGGCGCGGACGTCGGCGAACCGGACGTCCGGCAGGGACGCGCGGACCTCGATCCCGGCGTCGCCGATGACGAGCATCGAGAACCGCCGCTCGGCGGCGCCGTCGAGCCCCGGCCACTCCACGGGCGAGCGGGGCGGGGCCATGGACGGCGGTCAGCCGGGCGGGAGCAGGAAGGCCCGCATCACCGGACGCAGGCTCGGGATGAGGTCGTAGCCGCCGACCTCGTCCAGCGGCACCCAGGCGCAGCCGTCCAGGTGGTCGCCGCCGTCCTGGTTGTCCAGGGTCGCGTCCAGCGTCACCGGCCGGCAGCGGCGCGCCGCCGCGACCACGCGGATCCGCCCGCCCCGCGCCCGGCCGCCGCGGGACCCGCGGTCGGGCATGTACCACTGCCACAGGTGGAACGGCGGGCCCGGATCGATCTTGAGGCGGACCTCCTCCCAGACCTCCCGGCGGATGTGGTCGTCGAGGTCGAGGTCGGCGTCCACCTCCAGCCGCCCGCCGGGCACCTCCCAGCGGCCCGGGTGGAACGGGTCGGACGCGGACTTGCGGACCATCAGCAGCCGCCCGCCGGACACGATGAACGCCTTCTGCGCGAACTGCAGCGCGATCGGCGGGAAGGCGGTGAGGGGGCCGGCGGCGCCGGCCTCGACCGAGGGCATCGCGGGGACTACCTCCCTGCTGCCGGCCCCACCGGGCCGTCTCCGCTCCACCGTAACAACCGGGGCCCCGCGCGCCGAGACGCCCGCCCGGCCACAACATCCTCACCTTCCCGCTCCCGGCCACCCGCGCCCGCCCGCGCCCCGCCGCGCCGAGGCGCGCCGGGACGCCCGGCGGGATGGGGAATTGCGGGGCGCCCGGTGCTGTTGAACAGAGTGGCGTACCTCACCAAGGCACCGGCGCCCGCCCGACGTCACGGGACGGTTTCGGTCTGGCGCATCCGGCCCCGCCGGATGGTAGTCTTGGTGGCCGACCGGCCCAGTGCGCGCGATCCGAGCGGTGGCGCGCGCCGGGCGCTCAAGCGGAGGCCACCTCCCACCTGACCGGCCGCAAGGCCGGTGGGTCATCGGTCCGGCGAACGGGCGTTGCGCGCTCGTCCCGCCGCCGTCCCCGGGCGGCCCGTCCGTCCAGGGAGGGAGACCGAAGGTGGCCCCGTGCGTGAGTCGTGCGGGGCTTTTCTTGTGGAAGCCTCGGGGTACGACCGGTCCAGCAGACTTGAGAACGGCCCCAAGGAGGTCCCATCAGCGCCGAACCGCGTATCAACGACCGCATTCGCGTGCCCGAGGTCCGGCTCGTCGGCCCGAACGGCGAACAGGTGGGCATAGTGCCCATCGCCAAGGCCCTTGAGATCGCGCGCGAATCGGACCTCGACCTCGTCGAGGTGGCGCCCACCGCGCGTCCGCCCGTCGCGAGGCTCATGGACTACGGCAAGTTCAAGTACGAGTCCGCGATGAAGGCGCGTGAGGCGCGGAAGAACCAGGCGCACACGGTCATCAAGGAGATCAAGCTCCGCCCGAAGATCGACCCGCACGACTACGAGACCAAGAAGGGTCACGTGGTGCGGTTCCTGAAGGCCGGGGACAAGGTGAAGGTCACGATCATGTTCCGTGGTCGTGAGCAGTCCCGTCCGGAGCTGGGCTACCGGCTGCTGCAGCGGCTCGCCGACGACGTCGAGGAACTCGGCTTCGTCGAGTCGCGGCCCAAGCAGGACGGCCGGAATATGATCATGGTGATCGGTCCGCACAAGAAGAAGACGGCCCGCGGGCAGGAGGCCGAGAGCACCGCCTGACGGCCGCTCCGGGACGGCTTCGCGGCGGTCCCGACTCCGCGACCTCGCGGCTGAGCGGGGTCGCGGCGCACGTACATTGAAGCCTGACCAGGCGCGTCCACGGAACTCCGTGCGGTGCGCCGATCAGGCGCGCCCCCGTGCGGCACGCACGGGGGCCGGGACAAAGGGAGACGACGGCGACCATGCCGAAGACCAAGACCCACAGTGGTGCCAAGAAGCGCTTCAAGCTGACCGGCTCCGGCAAGGTGATGCGCCGCCGCGCCAACAAGAACCACCTGCTCGAGCACAAGCCGACCAAGCGCACGCGCCGGCTGTCCGCCCCGGCCGTGGTGGCCGACGCCGACGCCAAGAACATCAAGAAGCTGCTGCGCAAGTAGCACTCGACCAGGAACATCAGCGACCGGCCGAGGCCCGGATGGCCCCGGCCCCCACGAAGGAGTTCAGCACGTGGCACGCGTGAAGCGGGGCGTCAACGCCGCCAAGAAGCGTCGGGTCGTCCTGGAGCGGTCGAGCGGCTACCGCGGTCAGCGTTCGCGCCTGTACCGCAAGGCCAAGGAGCAGCAGCTCCACTCGATGACCTACGCCTTCCGGGACCGCAAGGACCGCAAGGGCCAGTTCCGCCGGCTGTGGATCCAGCGGATCAACGCCGCGGCCCGCGCCAACGGCATCACCTACAACCGGTTCATCCAGGGCCTGAAGGCGGCGGAGATCGAGGTCGACCGCCGCATGCTCGCCGAGCTGGCCGTCAACGACGCCGCGGCGTTCGCCGCGCTCGTCAAGGTCGCCAAGGACGCGCTCCCGGCCGAGGGCACGGAGGCGGCCTGAGCCGGGCGACCGGCGGACGGGCGAGTACGGCGACATGGCGGGCCGCGAGCTGACCTCTCTCCGATCACCACGGGTGAAGGCCGCTCGGCGGCTCGCCAAACGCGCGTTCCGGCGCCGCGAGAACCGGTTCCTCGCCGAGGGGCCGCAGGCGGTGCGGGAGGCGCTGGAGATCCCCGGCACGCTCGCCGAGCTGTTCACCACCGCCGAGGCGGAGGCCCGCCATCCCGAGCTGGTGCTCGCCGCCGAGCGCGCCGGCGCGCCGGTGCTGCGGGTCAGCGGCGAGGTCATGGCCGAGCTGGCCCAGACCGTCACCCCGCAGGGGCTGCTCGCGGTCTGCCAGTTCGTCGACGTGCCGCTCGCCAAGGCCCTGGAGGCGGGTCCCCGGCTGGTGACCGTCCTCGCGCACGTCCGCGACCCCGGCAACGCGGGCACCGTGCTGCGCACCGCCGACGCCGCCGGCTCGGAGACGGTCGTGTTCACCGACGCGTCCGTCGACCCCTACAACGGCAAGTGCGTGCGGGCCTCGGCGGGCAGCCTGTTCCACCTGCCGGTCGTCACCGGCCCGCGGTTCGACGCGCTGATCCCCGAGCTGAAGGGCGCGGGGCTGGCCGTCCTCGCCGCCGACGGCGGCGGCGACCGCACCCTGGACGGGGCGATCGACGAGGGGCTGCTCGCGCGCCCCACCGCCTGGGTGTTCGGCAACGAGGCGTGGGGGCTTCCCGACGAGATACTCCGGCACGTGGACGAGGTCGTCCGCGTGCCCATCTACGGCCGTGCGGAGAGCCTGAACCTGGCGACGGCCGCGGCCGTATGCCTTTACGCCTCGGCGCGCGCGCAGCGCGGCGGCTGACCCGCGGCGCGCCGGGCGCGGCGGGTGACACCGGTGATCTTCGCGGCGCTGTACGTCCGGAGGCCGCCGCGGTTCACTGCGCTCCGTGATCGGCTGGCCGCATTCGGTCGCCCGGGGCGCCGTTTTCCGGCCGGCCGGCTGGGAGGATGGACCGCGCACGGGCGGAGGGCGGGGGGCCTGCCGCTCCGTGCGGCTCATCCGCAGGTAGGAGCCGGATCAGGCACCGGCGGGGGATCAACGCCGGCCCCTCCGGCGCCTACCGTGTTGATCAGTGCGTTGACCAGGGACGGCATGGCGCCGTGCAGAGTGGGGGCGAGACGTGATGACCGAGGAGACCGGGCCGGCCCGCAGAGCGGGCCGCCGCGCGCCGGAGGTGAGGTGCCGGGCGGGCGCGGTCGCGGCGCCCGCCGCCGCGTCCGGCCCGGCGGGCGTCACCGCGCCCCTCGCGGCCGGCGGGCTGCGGATCGAGGTCGGGCGGGTCCGGGGGGACACGGCCGTCGTCGCGGTGGCCGGGGAGATCGACCTGCGCACCGCCGGCACGCTGCGCGACCGGCTGGTCGGGCTGCACGGCCGGCCGCCGGGGGCGGGGCCGCGCCGGCTGGTGGCCGACTTCGCCGCCGTCACGTTCTGCGACGCGGCCGGGCTCGGCGCGCTGGTCGCCGCGCACAACCAGATCGCGGCGGACGGCGGCGAGATCGCCCTGGCCGCGGTCCGGCCCGCCCAGCTGCGGCTGCTGCGCATCACCGGGCTGCACCGGCTGTTCGCGATCCACGCCGCCGTGGAGGACGCGTGGGCCGCGCCCGGCCCGCCCGCCGCGTCCCGGTGAGCCCGCACGTCCCGGCGGGCCCGCGGGCCGCCGCCGGGGCCGCCGCCCGCCGGTGGGGCGGCACCCCGCCCGGGAGGCTACAGATGCGTTGCCGCCGGGCGGTTTCCGGGTCC
This sequence comes from Spirillospora sp. NPDC127506, assembly GCF_040302145.1. Classification (NCBI taxonomy): domain Bacteria; kingdom Bacillati; phylum Actinomycetota; class Actinomycetes; order Streptosporangiales; family Thermomonosporaceae; genus Spirillospora; species Spirillospora sp. NPDC127506. The sequence continues at coordinate 105,822 of NZ_JBEORG010000027.1, forward strand.
CGCAACACGGCCGGTTCCGGCTAGAGTCTCTTTTCGACAGGCCGCGTTCTCAACGGTGTTCTGGAGGCCGCTGTGGGCGGAGAGGAGTCCCCTCCCGTGGCCGCGCGCGTACCCGAGCAGGGGTCCGGGCCGGCCGCCGAGTGGGACGCCGCCGACGACCTGCCCGACGGGCTGATGGTCGCCGGCCGGGACGCCCGCGTCGCGGTGTTCAACGCCGCCGCCGCGCGGATCACCGGCATCTCCGCCGAGTCCGCGGTGGGCCGCGACTTCCGCGACGTCCTGCCGCTGCACGACGCGGAGGGGCGCGACTGGTGGAAGTGCCTCGCCCCCTACGACGGCCTGTGCACCCGCACCCGGCACCCGGAGCGCGCCCTGTTCCTGCCCGGCGGCACCGAGGTGCTGGTGACGGCCGCCTACCGGCGGGACGCGCGGGGCCGGGTGGAACGGTTCACCGTGTGCCTGCGCGACGCCGTGCACCGCGCCCGCCAGGAGCGCGACCGCGCCGACCTCGTCTCCACCGTGGCGCACGAGCTGCGCTCCCCGCTCACCAGCGTGAAGGGGTTCACCGCCACGCTGCTCGCCAAGTGGCACCGCTTCAACGACGACCAGAAACGGGTGATGCTGGAGACCGTCAACGCCGACGCCGACCGCGTCACCCGGCTGATCACCGAGCTGCTGGACGTGTCCCGCATCGAGGCGGGCCGGCTGGAGATGCGCCGCCAGGTCGTCGACATCCCCGGCGAGGTCCGCAAGATCATCGCGGGCCGGATCGCGGCCGGGGAGCCTGCCGAGCGGTTCCGCTTCGAGACGCGCGGCGAGCTGCCGGAGATGTGGCTCGACCCCGACAAGATGGACCAGATCCTCGGCAACCTCGTCGAAAACGCGGTGCGGCACGGGGCGGGTACTGTCACCATTGTGGTGGAACCGGACGCGCACAAGGAGGGAGCCGCCGTGTCGGTGCGCGACGAGGGCGAGGGCATTCCGCCCGAGGCCGCCCAGCGCGTCTTCCGGCAGTTCTGGCGCGGCCCCGGCGGCAACCGCCGCGGCGGCACCGGTCTCGGGCTCTACATCGTGAAGGGCCTGGTCGAGGCGCACGGCGGAGTGATCACGGTGCGCCGGGCGCCCGGCGGCGGCGCCGAGTTCCGATTTACCGTGCCCGCAGGGGCCCCCGACTACGCCGGCTGACCGCGGCGCACGCCGCCGGCACGGCACCGGGCCCCTGAACGGGCCAGCGCGTCACGCGCACGCTTTCCGGATCTTCACCGCCCGCGCACTAGACTGCGGGCGTCCCACGCCGACCGGAGTCGATCACACCACCATGTCTGCACCCAACAAGTCCTATGACCCCGTCGAGGTGTCCGCGCTGCGGCCGGAGGAGGTGGAGCGGGCCCGCGACGCGGCGCTCGCCGCCATCGCCGCGGCCGCCGACCTCGACGAGCTGAAGCAGGTCCGCCTGGCCCACGCCGGGGACCGCTCCCCGCTGGCGCTCGCCAACCGGGAGATCGGCGCGCTGCCGCCCGCGGCCCGCGCCGACGCCGGCAAGCGCATCGGCGCCGCCCGCGGCGCGGTGTCCAAGGCGCTGAAGGAGCGCCAGGCCGAGCTGGAGGAGGAGCGCGACCGGCGGGTCCTCGTCGAGGAGACCGTCGACGTCACGCTCCCCTGGGACCGCGCCCCGCGCGGCGCCCGCCACCCGCTGACCACGATGCAGGAGCGGATGGCCGACGTCTTCGTCTCCATGGGCTTCGAGGTCTCCGAGGGCCCCGAGGTCGAGGCGGAGTGGTTCAACTTCGACGCGCTGAACTTCGTGCCCGACCACCCGGCCCGCACCATGCAGGACACCTTCTTCGTGGAGTCGGAGGAGTCCGGCCTGGTGATGCGCACGCACACCTCGCCGATGCAGATCCGGTCGCTGCTGTCGCGGGAGCTGCCCGTCTACGTGGTGGCGCCGGGCCGCACGTTCCGCACCGACGAGCTGGACGCCACGCACAGCCCCGTCTTCCACCAGCTGGAGGGCCTCGCCGTCGACGAGGGCCTGACGATGGCCGACCTGCGCGGCGGCATCGACGCGTTCGTCACCGGCATGTTCGGCGAGGGGCTGAAGACCCGGTTCCGGCCGTCGTTCTTCCCGTTCACCGAGCCGTCCGCCGAGGTGGACATGCAGTGCTTCGTGTGCCGGGGGGCGTCCGCGGAGCCGGGCGGCGACCCGTGCCGGACGTGCGGCTCGGAGGGCTGGATCGAGCTCGGCGGCTGCGGCATGGTCAACCCGCGGGTGCTGGTGGCCTGCGGCGTCGACCCGGACCGCTACAGCGGCTGGGCGTTCGGGCTGGGCGTCGAGCGGACGCTGATGTTCCGGCACGGCGTGGAGGACATGTACGACATGGTGGAGGGCGACGTCCGGTTCACCCTCCCGTTCGGGATGGAGATCTGATGCGGGCCCCTCTTTCCTGGCTGCGCGAGTACGTCGAGCTGCCCGCGGACGTCACGGGCCGGGCGCTCGCCGAGGAGCTGATCGCGGCGGGCCTGGAGGTCGAGACCGTCGAGCGGGCCGGCGCCGACATCGCCGGCCCGCTCGTCGTGGGCGAGGTCCTGGCGATCGAGGAGCTGACCGGTTTCAAGAAGCCGATCCGCTACTGCCAGGTGGACGTCGGCGACGCGAACGGAACCGGCGAGCCGCAGAACATCGTGTGCGGCGCCACCAACTTCGCCGCCGGCGACCGCGTCGTGGTGATCCTGCCGGGCGGCGTGCTGCCCGGCGGGTTCGAGATCGGCGCGCGCAAGACCTACGGCCGGCTGTCCGAGGGCATGATCTGCTCGGCCAGCGAGCTGGGCATCGGCGATGACCACAGCGGCATCCTCGTCCTGCCGCCGGACGCGCCCGTCGGCGCGGACGCGATCGAGCTGCTCGGGCTGCGCGACGACATCCTGGACATCGCCGTCACCCCCGACCGCGGCTACGCGCTGTCGATCCGCGGCCTGGCCCGCGAGGCCGCGACGGCCTACGGCGTCCCGTTCAAGGACCCGGCGGACGTCGAGCTGCCGGCCAAGAACGGGGAGGCGTACCCCGCGAGCATCGGCGACACGTCCGCCTGCGACCGGTTCGTGCTGCGGGAGGTGCGCGGGTTCGACCCGGACGCGAAGACCCCGCTGTGGATGCAGGTCCGCCTGCACCGCGCCGGGATGCGGCCGGTGTCGCTCGCCGTGGACGTCACCAACTACCTGATGCTGGAGCTCGGCCAGCCGCTGCACGCCTTCGACCGGAGCAAGCTCACCGGCCCGATCGTGGTGCGGCGGGCCGCGCCCGGCGAGAAGCTGGAGACGCTCGACCACGTCAAGCGCACGCTCGACCCCGACGACATCCTCATCACCGACGAGTCGGGGCCGATCTCGATGGCCGGCACGATGGGCGGCCTCGCCACCGAGATCGACGAGCGGTCCACCGACATGGTCATCGAGGCCGCGCACTTCGACGCGATGGGCACCGCCCGGATGAGCCGCCGCCACCGGCTGCACAGCGAGGCGTCGCACCGGTTCGAGCGCGGCGTCGACCGCGAGCTGCCGCTGTACGCCTCGTACCGGGCGGTCCGGCTGCTCGCCGAGCTGGGCGGCGCGGAGATCGTGCCGGGGGTGACGCACGCCGAGGCGCCGGTCGAGCCGGTCACGGTCACGATGCCGGCCGGCCACCCCGACAGGGTCGCGGGCGTGGCCTACGGGCGGGACGCGGTCGTCCGCCGGCTGGAGCAGGTCGGCTGCACCGTCACCGGGGACGACGTCCTGACGGTGACGCCGCCGTCCTGGCGCCCCGACCTGACCGACCCGAACGACCTCGCCGAGGAGGTCATCCGGCTCGAAGGCTACGAGGACATCCCGGCCCGCGCGCCGCGTCCGGTCGCGGGCAAGGGCCTGACCGCGGAGCAGCGGCTGCGCCGCCGCGTCGGCCGCGCCCTCGCCGGCGCCGGCTACGTCGAGGCGCTGGCGTTCCCGTTCATCGCCGAGAAGGACCTGGACGGCCTCCAGATCCCCGCGGACGACGCCCGCCGCCGGACGATGCGGCTGGCGAACCCGCTGTCGGAGCAGGAGCCGCTGCTGCGCACCACGCTGCTGCCGGGCCTGCTCAAGACCCTGGCACTGAACGTGGGCCGCGGCTTCGGCGACACCGCCCTGTTCGAGATCGGCGTGGTGTTCCGCCCGCGCGCGGACGCGCCGGAGCGCGCGCCTCGCCTCGCCGTGGACCGCGGCCCGACGGCCGAGGAGATCGCCGCGGTGGAGGCGGCGCTGCCCGACCAGCCGCACCGGGTGGCGGTCGTGCTGTCGGGCGCCCGCGAGCCGGCCGGCTGGTGGGGCCCGGGGCGCCCGGCCCTGTGGGCGGACGCCGTGGAGGCGGCCCGCACGGTGGCCCGCGAGGTCGGCGTGGAGCTGACGGTCAAGACCGACCAGCACGCGCCCTGGCATCCGGGCCGCTGCGCCGCCCTGTACGCCGGCGACACGCTCGTCGGGCACGCGGGGGAGCTGCACCCGCGCGTCACGAAGGCGTACGGGCTGCCGGCGCGGTCGTGCGCGATGGAGCTGGAGCTGCGCCGCCTCGGCGAGCCGGTCTCCGTCCGCGCCCCGCACGTGTCGTCCTACCCGGTCGCCACGCAGGACGTCGCGCTGGTCGTCGACTCCGCGGTGCCCGCCGCCGAGGTGGAGGCGGCGCTGCGGGACGGCGCCGGGGACCTGCTGGAGTCGGTCCGGCTGTTCGACGTCTACACCGGCGAGCAGGTGGGGGAGGGCCGCAAGTCCCTCGCGTACTCGATGCGGTTCCGCGCGCCGGACCGGACGCTCACCGCCGAGGAGGCGTCGCAGGCCCGCGACGCCGCGGTGGCGGCGGCGTCCGCCCGCACCGGAGCCGTGCTGCGCGGCGCCTGACGTCCCCGGACGCGCCCCGGACCGCCCCGGCCGGGGCGCCGGGGCGAGCCCCGCCCCCGCTCGCCCGCCCGCAGGCACGCCGCCCCACCGCCGCCCGCCGGCGC
>NZ_JBEORG010000028.1:0-110033 GCF_040302145.1 Spirillospora sp. NPDC127506
CTGGACCTTAGACAAGCCCATCATCGCAGGCCACGGGGCATCCCTTTTGTCGTTTCCGCAACCTGAACAGCAATCACCCGGTGGATCGAGGCTAAGCCATGGGGCTCAGAGCCGTGTCACGGCTCGTAGCAGATCGCCTGGACGACGGTGTCGTCCACGACGCAGTACACCGTGCCGTCCATCGCGGTGTAGTACCTCGCGCTGCCCAGGATGCTTTGGACGTCCTCGAACTCGAAGCGGTGGCGTAGGCGGCCTGTCGGCAGGTCAAAGACCGACAGGCCGCCGATGGCGCCGTAGTACACCAGCGATCCCAAGATCAGGGGCCGTTCACCATGCCCCTTGCCCACTCCGCGCTCCCAGCGGGGCGCGCCGGTGGCGGCGTCGAGGGCGACGATCCTGCCCTCGTTGTCGGTGGCCACCGCGACCCCTCCGCCCACCGCGGGGATCAGGAAGCCACGCGATCCGGCGCTTCCCGCGGCGCCCGCGACGGGGCGCTGCCAGCGCCGGCGTCCGGACGCCGCGTCGAGGGCGTAGAGGGTGCCGTCCTGGCCGCCGACGAACACGGTGCCGCCGGCGACCCCCACCGGGGCTCCCTTCCCATTCTGGGACGCCGCGGCGCCGCCGAGGGGGACGCTCCACCGCTTCCGTCCGGTGGCCGCCTCCAGGCCGAGGACGGAGCCGTCCTCGGTGGCGACCACCACCAGGTCGCCCGCCACCACCGGTGTCGAGGCGGCGCCGGCACCCGTCCGCACCTGCCAGCGCGCGTTGCCGGTGGCGATGTCGATCCCGTAGACGAAGCCCTTCTCCGAGCTGAAGCAGCACAGGCCGCCCGCGAGCGCCGCCTGGGTCTGGAACAGGGTGTCCACGCTGTACTGCCAGCGCGGCCTGCCGCTCGCGGCGTCGTACCCGTACAGCCCGTACTCCCCGGTGCCGCTGCTTCCGGTGAGGCAGACGACCCCGGACCCGGCGACCACGACGGGCGCGAGACCGATGCTCTTCAGCGACTGGGTCCAGAGGGCCTTGCCGGTCGCCTCCTCGAACCCGACCACGGCCTCACGGCTCGCGGAGTCGTAGAGGAAGCCCCTGCCGCCGAGCAGGGCCGGCGACGAGTCGCGGGCCGCCGTGAAGTCCGCCTGCCACCTCTGCCGCCCGGTCCGGGCGTCGAGCGCGAACGTGCGGCCGTCCAGCCTCGCGGAGGCGAACACGTACACGGTCCCGCGCGACGCCGCGAGCGGCGCCCTGGTGTACATGTCGTCGGGCAGCTCGAACGTCCAGCGGACCGCGGAGTCGCCGCCCCGCCGCAGGAGGAAGGCGCCGGCCGAGCCCCCGGCCAGGGCCGCCAGGACGCCGCCCGCGCCGAGGGCCAGGAAGGCGCGGCGGCCCGAGCCGCCGGGGACGGCGGTCTCGCCTCGCCGGGCGACGTCGTGCGCGATGGGCGGCGGAAGCCAATGCGTGCCTTGCGCGGCGGCGGCCGGGTCGGCGGACAGCTGCGCCAGCAGCCAGTCGGCGCCGGGCCTGCGAGCGGGATCCTTGTCCATGCAGGCCGCGATCAGCGCGCGCAGGCCGGGATCGGGGACGCCCTCCAGATGGGGCGGCAGGTGCATGACGCGGTACACCATCTCGTGGACGGCGCCCTGCCCGAACGGGCCGGCTCCGGTGGCGGCGTAGGTCAGGACGGCGCCGAACGAGAACACGTCCGACGGCGGCCCGGCCGCACCGCCGGACGCCTGCTCGGGGGACATGTAGGCGGGGGTGCCGAGGGCCGCGCCGGTCCGCGTGAGCGCGGTGGCCTCGCTCGGGCGGGCGATGCCGAAGTCGATGACGCGCGGCCCTTCGGGGGTGAGCATCACGTTGGACGGCTTGAGGTCGCGGTGCACGACCCCGGCGCGGTGGATCGACACCAGCGCCTCGGCGAGCCCGGCGCCGAGCGCGCGGACCGCGGGGGGAGGCAGCGGCCCGTGCGCGGCGACGGCTTCCTCCAGCGACATGCCGTGCAGGAACGCCGTGGCCAGCCACGGCGGCGAGGCGTCGGGGTCGGCGTCCACCACCGGGGCGGTGTAGACGCCGCCGACGGCGCGGGCCGCCGTGATCTCGCGCCGGAACCGCGCCCGGAAGTCGGCGTCCTCCGCCAGGGCCGGGTGAATGATCTTGATGGCGACCGTCCGGCCGCCGGGTGAGCGGCCGGCGAAGACCTGCCCCATGCCGCCCTCGCCCAGCCTGGACACGACGCGGTAGGGCCCCACCTGCCGCGGGATTCCAGAACGTGTCGCGGACATCGGCTCCCCGTCTTTCACCCGGTCGCGGTGCCCGATCCACCGCGCGCGTCGAGAGCGTACAGGTAACCGTCCTTGCAGCCGGTGTAGACGACACCGTCCGCGACGGCCACGCCGGACTCGATGCCCCCGGCGGTCCAGAAGCGCCACACCTTGCGGCCGGTGCCGGCCTCGATCGCGTACACGCCTCCGTTGGAATAGATCCCGCTGGGGACGTACAGGGTGCCGCCGGTCAGGACGGGGTTCGCGTGGATCTCCCCCTCCACCTGGATCTGCCAGCGCATCGTCCCGGTGGCGGAATCCAGAGCGGAGACCTTCCCGCCGTAGTCGCACACGTACACCAGGCGGTCCGTCACCACCGGCCGGGACGTGGCGGTCTCCCCGATGTCGAACGTCCAGCGCCGCTTACCGGTACGGGCGTCGACCGCGTGGACCTTCTCCCCCTGGAAGTCGGCGAAGCAGACCATGCCGTTCGCCGCCGCGGCGTCCTGGACGCCGTTGGGGGACTGGTACGTCCACCGGGTCCGTCCGGTGGACGCGTCGTAGGCGGTGAGCCTCTTGCCGCTGGGAACGTAGATCGTGCCGTCGGCGATGGCGGGGGTGTGGGCGGCGCCGCCGCGCTGCCATCGGACCGCGCCGCCGGACGCGTCGAGCGCCTGGAAGGCGTCGCCGCCGCAGAAGACGAGCCCCCGGTCGACCACGGGGTCCGCCTGGGTGTTCCCGACCGTCCGCCGCCATTTCAGCTTGCCCGTGCGGGCGTTGACCGCGTGCAGGACTCCGTCCTGCGAAAGGGCGTAGACGAGGCCCGACGCGACGGCGGGACCGGTGACGATCCGCAGCGCGGTCCGGTGTCGCCACCGCGCTTCGCCGGTCTTCGCGTCGAATGCCAGCAGGCCCCGCTTCTCACTGCCCACGAAGACCTGCCCGCCGGCCGCCACCGGGGTGGAGATGAGGAAGTCGTCGCCGGAGAAGCGTTTCCACAGCACCTTGCCGTCATGCATGGGCGGGGGCGCCGGTGCGGAGGACGTGGTGGGCGGCACGGCCGGCGGCCGCTTGCCAAGCCCGTCCGAGGAAGCCGCCCGCAGTGCGCGGACCAGCGGCACGGCTCCCCCGACGCCCAGCACGACGCACGCGGCCGCCCCGCCGAGGAGCAGGAGCCGCCGCCGTTCCTGGGCCACGGCCGACCGGGGCTCGGTCAGCGGGAGGTCGGGCACGTCCGTGCCCGCCTGGAGGATGCGGGCGGCGACGGGGTCCGGCAGCCAGCCGACGCCGTGCAGGTCGGTGCTCTGCGGCACGAGGGGGGCGAGCCGGTGAAGCAGCCGGTCCGGGGCCGGCCTCCTGCTCGGGTCGGGGTCCAGGCATTCCTCGGCGACCGCGCGCAGTCCCGGATCGGTGACGGCGTCGAGCCGCGGCCGCTCGTGCACGGCGCGGTAGATCAGCACGTGGGGCGGCCCCTGCCCGTAGGGGCCGGCGCCCGTCGCGGCGAAGACCAGGACCGCGCCGAGGGAGAAGACGTCGGCGGCGGGCCCCGTCGGCGCCCCGCGGGCCTGCTCCGGCGACATGAAGCCGGGGGACCCGACGGCGAAACCCGCCTGGGTGACGATGGCGCCGCCCGCGGCGTGGGCGATGCCGAAGTCGATCACCTTCGGCCCGTCGAGCCCCAGGATGACGTTGGACGGTTTGAGGTCGCGGTGCACGATCCCGGCGCGGTGTATCGACACCAGCGCCTCGGCGAGCCCGGCGCCCAGCGCCGCGACGGCGGGAGCCGGCAGCGGCCCCGCCAGGTCCAGCGGCACGCCCGGCAGGTATGCGGTCGCCAGCCACGGCAGGGCGGCGTCGGGATCGGCGTCCATGACGGGGGCGGTGAAGGCGCCGCTGACGGCCCGGGCCGCATCGACCTCGCGGCGGAACCGCGCCCGGAAGCCCGGATCCTGGACCAGCTGGGGGTGGACGATCTTGACCGCCACCAGCGCCCCGCCTGGGGAACGCCCCAGGAACACCTGGCCCATGCCGCCGGTGCCGAGCCTGGCCAGCAGCCGGTGGCCGCCGACCCGCCGGGGATCACCGGACCGGAGAGGCTCCATGCCCGCCACACCCTCTCTCCTGCTCCTGACCTCCGCGGACCGCGCTCCCGTCCGCGCAGTGAGATGCCGGTGCGCACCGCCCCGTTCGCCTGCGTCCGCGGTGAGACCGCCATGATTCTGGCAGACCAGGACGAGATGCTCAGCGAAGTCGCCGCCTCGGCGCCGCCCGGCCGATCCGGGCGGCCGGCGCGGGCGCTCACTTGCACTGGGGGACGGGGCCTGCTCTACTGGCGGTCTCATGGGGACGGTCGGCTCGAATCAGCGTTCGCGTGGCCCGGAGCAGACTCGGAGGGCGATCACCGAGGCCCTCCTCGATCTTCTGCGGGAGTCCGGCAAGGTGCCGACCGCCGCCGACATAGCCACCCGGGCCGGCGTGTCCCGCCGCAGCGTCTTCGTGCATTTCTCCGATCTGGACGAGTTGTACGTCGAGGCCGGGCAGCGCCAGGCCGAACGCCTGCTCGCCGCGGTCGAGCCGATCAGCCCCGACCTCCCGCTTCCCGAGCGCATCGACCGCTTCGTCGACCAGTTGGAACGCATCTACGAGACCATGACGCCGGTCCGGCGCGTCTCCATCGCGGCCGCCACCTCCGGGGTGGTGGCCGGGCTGATCAACGAGGGCGACGAGTGGCTGCGGGGGATGCTCCGCGAGGTGTTCGCGGCGGAATTCCGCGGGCGCGACCCGCTGCTTCCCGACATCGTGGACGCCGCCGTCAGCTGGGGCGCCTGGTACCACCTGCGGCGGCTGAGTCCGGCGGACAAGCGCCGCTGCTTCCGCGAGATCCTCACCGCGCTCATCCCCGCCTGACCGCCTTCCCTCCCGCTCCGACCGCCGGCACGCCCGCGGCCGCCCGACTGTGCGCCGCCCCACACTGGCATCTTTGCACTCAGAGTGCAATAGTGGGTCCATGCTGATGCAGTATGCGGAGCGGATGTGGCAGGGCAAGGCCGGCATGGAGGGATTCATCAACGGCGAAATCCCCACCGGAGTGGCATACGAGATCGCCGACGGCGTCGCCGTGGTACCCGCGTTCGCGAATGTCACCGTCCTGCGGACCGACAATGGCCTGGTCCTCTTCGACACCGGAGCCCAGAACACGGCCGAGAGCAATTACCAGGCGATTCGAAAATGGTGCCCCGACCCGGTGCGGTACGCCGTCTACTCGCACGGGCACATCGACCATGTCTGCGGGCTCGGCCCCTTCGACGCGGAGGCGGAACGGAACGGCGCCGAGCGGCCCGTGGTCATCGCGCACGAGGCCGTCAAGGCCAGATTCGAACGCTATGTCCTGACCGCGGACTACAACCGCGCGGTCAACGCGCGGCAGTTCGGGAACCCGAAGTTCCGCTGGCCGCAGGACTTCCGGTATCCCGAGATCACCTACCGCGACGAGCACCGGCTGCGCGTCGGCGAGCTCACCTTCGAACTGCGGCACGCACGCGGCGAGACCGACGACCACACCTGGGCCTACGTCCCCGAGCGCGATCTCATCCTGGCCGGCGACCTGTTCATCTGGCACTCCCCCAACTGCGGCAATCCCCAGAAGGTCCAGCGGTACGCGGCCGAGTGGGCGACCGCGCTGCGGGCCATGGCCGAACTGGACGCGTCGCTGCTGATCCCGGGGCACGGCGCCCCCATCGCCGGGCGCGAGCGAGTCCGCACGGCGCTGACCGATGTGGCGGAATACCTTGAGTCGCTGGTGTCGCAGACCCTGGCCCTCATGAACCGCGGCGCGCGCCTCGACGAGATCATCCATGTCGTGCACGTGCCGGAGCGACTGGCCGCCAAGCCCTACCTGCGGGCCGCCTACGACGAGCCCGAGTTCATCGTCCGCAACATCTGGCGCCTCTACGGGGGCTGGTGGGACGGCGATCCGGCCGCGCTCAAGCCGCCGCGGCCGGACCGGCTCGCCTCGGTGCTGGCCGAGCTCGCGGGCGGCCCGCACAACCTCGCCGCACGGGCCTGCCGCGCGCTGGACGACGCCGAACCGCGGATCGCCGCGCGCCTGATCGAACTGGCGCACCAGGCCGCACCGGACGACAAGGACATCAAGGACACCCACCGGCAGATCTTCACCGCGCTCGCGCAGTCGGCCACGTCCCTGATGACACGCGGCATCTACCTGGCGGCCGCCCAGAGCTGAACCCGCCCCCGCAGCGGGAAGGCGCCGCCCCCGAGCCACGGGGGCGGCGCCTTCTCCGCCGATCACGGCGCCGCGTCAGCGGATCACCGCGTCGGTGACGACCTTGGCGGCCTCGGACGGACCGAAGGTCGGCGGCTTGGGCCGCGGTTCGGTCTTCCCCAGGCGCACCACGACGGTCCGGGACACCGGATCCACCTGGACGAGCTGGTTGCCGAGGCCCAGCGCCCAGAACAGCCGGGGCGGAGCGCCCGGCACCAGCCGGCCCCGCGAGGTCTCCGCCCGCCGCGCCCCTCCCAGGTCGGTCGCCGCGAGCGGGCCGCGGACGGTGCCGGGCCGGTTGAGCCACCAGAGGTAGCCGTATGCCGAGTTCAGCTTCGTCGACGGCCGGCCTGTGGCCTCCTTGACATAGGCGGCGGACACGATCTGCCGCCCCCGCCATTTCCCGTTTTCGAGCATCATCTCACCGAACCGGGCCATGTCCCGGCACGTGGAGTTGATGCCCATGAAGGTCTGCGTGTTGCCGGCGCGATCGGCGCCCATGGTGGTGCGGCTCATTCCCAGCGGCTTGAACAGGCGTTCCTCGGCGAAGCGGGAGACCTCCTTTCCGGTGGCCTTCTGCAGCACGCGCTGCAGGGTCTGGACCGCCGAGTTGTTGTAGACCCAGACCTCGCCGGGGTCGTGCTGCTGTTTCAGGCCGATGGCGAACTTCGTGCGGTCCGATGCCCGCAGCAGCTGCTGGTAGTCGGTCTGGAAGCTCCATTCCCGGCCGGAGACGTTGCTGAGGAGGTCGCGCACCGTCACCTTCTCCGAGGGGGTCCCCTTCCACTCGCCGATCCATTTCGACGCCTTGTCGTCAAGGCTCAGGACGCCGTCGTCCTGGGCGATCCCGACCAGGATGCCGGTGAACGACTTGGTGACGGACCATACCGGCTGGGCCTTCTCCGGCCGCCCCTCGCGGAAGTACCACTCGCCGACGAGCTTCCCATCGCGTGCGACGGCCAGGCAGTCCGAATCCCCCTTCTCGGCGACCGCCGCGATGCTCTTGAGCTTCGCCGCGTCCATGCCGGCGGCCGCGGGCGCCGTCGTCTCCCATGGGGACGGGCCGGCCTCGCCGGCCGAGGGGGCGGCTGACGTTCCCGCCTCCCCGGACCCGTGCCCGGCGGAGCACCCGCCGGCGAGGAGGACGGCGGTGAGAGCGGCCCCGAGAACGCGGTTCGGTCCTGCGGGCGGCCGGGTCATCGCGCGCTCCCGCCGTGCGGGGCCGCGCCCCGGTCGTCCCGCAGGTCGGCGAGCCTGACCCGTTCGGCATCGGGCATGACCGGCGCGTCCGCGAGAAGCCAGCGGAACAGGACCCAGCCCTCGGGATGGCCCGAGGTGTCCAGCCAGTTCGGCAGGCCGGGATCGGCGCCGGCCACGACGACTCGTACGCTCCCGTCCGCCCCGGCCGTCGCGGTGGCGCTGTTGAGCCCCGTCCGCCGCGTCCGATGGTCCAGGGACTGGCCCCAGCGGTTCGCCAAGTGCACCCCCCAATAGCGGCATCGCGGAGGACGCACGTCGATGACGAGCGCCTCCCCTTCGCCGAGCGAGTACCAGCAGACCACGTAGTCGTTGTCCGGGGTGCGGTAGGGGCCGTGCTCGCCGGTCGCGACGAAGCGGTTCGGCGTCGCGCGCATCCTCTCCACCCGCTGCGCCGACAGCGATGCCGCCGCCTTGACGAACGTCGCCGTGGTGCGCGCGATGCGGGCGAAGCCCTGGTCGTCGAGCGGCGGATCGGGGGCCGGGTCGTCCAGCGCCTCGATCCGGTACTCCGCGGGGACCTCCGTTTCGCGGTCGAGGAAATACTGCCGGGCGATGACCGCCCGCGAGTCGGCGTCGACGCGGAGCCAGCCGCCCGGCGCCTCCTCGGGCGAGAGGATCACCTCGAAGTCGCCGCCGGGCGAGAAGGCGATGTCATCGTCGGACAGATTGACCAGGCGGGTCGTCCCATCTCGGCCCATCGCCGAGTACACGCAGAACGACAGGTAGGTCGAGGTTCCGCGGTTCCCCCAGATGCGGTAGCGGCGGGCACGGCCGAGCACCGCGATGTCGTAGTCGGTGTCGGGATTGTCGAAGAAGAACTTACGCACCGGCGTCACCCCCGGCAGGAACACCGGGTGCCGGGAGCGCCGCAACGCGGCACGCTCGAACTGGTCGGTCAGCACGTTCAGGAGGAAGCCGAAGCCTTCGGCCACGTCGACGGCGGGGATGGCGTCCGCGTCCGCCGCCATCGTCTCGCCCGCCTCGGCTAGCGCGGCCATGAGCTCGCGCCAGGCCGCGATGCTCTCTAGCGGACGGGAGCCGTTCCCCGGATGGAGTAGTTCGGTCACTGGTGCACTCTCTTTCCTGCTTCCTGCGGACGCCGGCACGGTGTGCGGCGCACTACACGGCGTCGTCATGCACCTCGGGCTCCGCCTCGCGCGAGAGCGGAGGAGCCGCGTCGAGGCGGGCGCGCCTGGCACGGGCCCTGAGATACACCGCCATCAGGAGCGCCGCGCCGAGACCGGCCGAGGTGAGCGGCAGGACGACCCGGAGGAGCAAGATCGTGCGAGCCGTCTTGTTCGTCCGAGACACCCGGTCTCGCCGGTCGGCGTCGGACAGCCTCAGATCGAGGTCCGCGACGATCAGGCGGTCGGCCCCGTCCTTCGTGCGGAGCACCGTCCTGCTCGTCTGCCGCTGGTCGACGCGGATGCCGGTGCGCGGGTCGACCCATGCCGTGACCGTCCCCTCGTAGACCTTGTCGACCTCGACTTCACCGCTGCCGGCGTCGGAGCCGCGGTCTCCGCGGGCGGGTTCGTCCAGACCCAGCAGTGCGGCCGGGACCCGTACGGGGGAGCCGACCACCGTCGGCTCGGTGCGCTGGACGAACCGGTAGGCCGTGACGCCCCCGACCCGGTCGACGCCGGCGAACTTCATCGGCTGCCGCGTCATCGTTTTGGTATCGAAGACGTAGTAGGTCCGTTTCTGCACGCCGATCGGCCAGAAGAGCCCGATCCCCGACTGCTTGACGCTCGTGTCGCCGTTCACCGCGGCGCCCCGCACGTTGAGCAGCCGCGCCGTCCGGCGGTCGAAGGCCACGCGCTGCGACTGGATGTCGATCTGGGCGCCGCTGTCGGCGTCCCCGATCCACGTGAAGGAGTCCCAGACGGCGATCTTCTCGTCACTGGCGCGGACGTCCCCGCGGATGGTGTTGACGGCCGTGACCCGCGCGCCGCGCCTGACGGTGCGGCCCTTGACGTCCAGGTACGTGGCGTCGGCGGCCTGCAGCGTCGTCTTCTGGTAGACGTCCGCGGGCGCGACGAGGAGCTTCGGCGCCACCTGCAGGCGCAGAAGCGGAGCGAGGGCGAGCAGGCACGCACCGGACGCGACCGCGGCCAGGCCGAGGGCGCGGGCCGGCCTCGCCCTTCCCGCACCGCGCCCGGAGTGCGGGACCGGCCCGCGGTCTTGAGAACTCGACATGGAGCCAACTATTGCACTCTGAGTGCAAATACGCCACTATTCATCCCGTGGACATCAGCCCGACGCGGCCGAGAAGCTCGGACCCGGTCAGCTCGAAGGCGGGGACGAAGGGACCCGATAACCAAGTCCCCGGAGTATGGAAGAGCAAATGATCAAGGACGACTCCGACATCCGGCGAGCGGGGGAGCCCGCGCCGGATCGGCGCTCCCCCCGCCCCGCGGACGGCCACGCGCCCTATGGGTGGAAACCCCTGGCGGTACTCGCGGCGGCCGGGTTCATCGACCGTTTCGAACACCAATTGCTCCCGGGCGTGCTGCCTTTCATCCAGGACGAGTGGGACGTCGGCGACACCACCGCCGGGCTGCTGCCGCTGGGCGGGGCGCTGGCCGCGGTCACCCTGACGCCGCTGGCCGGATACCTCGCCGACCGGTACCGCCGTGTCCGCATCCTCGCGGTCATCGTGCTGTGCTGGGCGGTCGCGACACTCGCCTCCAGCCTCGCGACCGGGTTCGCGATGTTCTTTGTCATCCGGTTGCTGCTGGCGAGCTCCGAGGGCTTCTACGGCCCTCTTTCAGGGAGCCTCCTGGCCGATTTCTATCCCCCGCAAAGCCGGGCGAAGGCCTATGGCTGGAGAGGGCTGACCCCCTATCTCGCCAGCATCGGCGTAATAGCGGGCGGAGTGCTCGGACAGCACTTCGGCTGGCGCGCCGCCTTCGTCATCGCCGCCATTCCCGGGCTGATCGTCGCCGCGCTGTGCATGCGTTTGCAAGAGCCGCCGCGCGGCCTGCTCGACCGGCCGGCGGGCGCCGCGCCGGGCTCACCCGGCGCTCCCGCGGACGAGGACGGCCGCGTCCCGGAGGCCCGCACGGGCGCCGCCCGCCCCGGGCGGGGCGGGCACCCCCGCTTCCGCCGGCAACTCCGCCAGGTGCTCGGGACGCCGACGCTCCTCCTGCTCTCGATCGCCCTGGCGGCCCTGGCGTTCGGGCTCTCGGGGATCTCCTACTGGACGCCGACCCTGATCCACCGCGACCACGGCGTCGCCGAGGGGCTCGCGGCGTCGGTCAGCGGTGCGGTCACGGTGATCGGGGTCGTCGCGGGCGTGCTGGCCGGAACCCGGCTCGGCCGCCGCTGGCGGCGCGGCGGCGCTCGCCTCCTGGTCGGCGGGGCCGGGATCGTGATCGGAGGCGTGTTCCTCGTCGCGGCGATCTCGATGCCGTCCCTCGGGGCGTTCGCGATCACGCTGCTGCTGGCGAAGGCGACCATGGCGACGGCCATCCCCAACCTCACCGCCGCGATAGCCGACGTCCTGCACGCGACCACGCGCGGCCTCGGCTTCGCCGCACTGCACGTGTGCGGAGCGTTCGGCGTCGCCTTCGGACCGCTCGTGGTCGGGGTCGTCTCGGACGCGACCGGCTCGGTGGTCTCGGCCATGTACGGGCTGTCGGTCCCGCTGCTGCTGGGAGGGCTGCTGACGATCGCGGCCCACATGACCTTCGACCGCGACCGGAGCCGCCCGCCCGCGGGCTGAACCGCCCGCCCGTCCCCCGCTCACCCGAACACCCCTCCATGACCGCCTGCCCGCCGCACGGCGCGCCGGCCCGTCTCGTCCTGCCCGGAAGACATCGGCCCCCGGGCAGGCCCCACCCCAAGGAGGAAGTCAGTTGGAAAATCCGCTACGAGCAACGACCTCGAAGACCGCATCGCTCAGAGGTCCGCTCCTCATCCTGATCACCGCGCTCGCCATGCTCGCAGGACCGATCCCCAGCGCGCTGGCGGCGGCTCCGACACCGCCCGCGCAGCCCGCGGCCGGCCCGGGCGGCGCAGACTACCTGTGGTCGGGCTCCACCGTCCGCAGCGTCACCTTCAGCGACCACACCAAGGACTACTGGGTCTTCGCACCCACGGGCTGGCAGGGCTCCGGGGGCGCCCCGTCCACCGTGCCGCTGGTCACCTTGGTGCACGGATGGCTCGGTGACGACCCCAAGTACTACGAGGACTGGATCGACCACCTCACCCGCAAGGGCAACGTCGTCATCTTCCCCCGCTACCAGACGAGCGCGCTGACCCTGCCCAGGACCTTCGCGGGGAACTCCATCTACTCCATCAAGCACGCGCTGGCCAACTACCCCGCCGACGCGGAGGTCAAGCCCGACACATCGAAGGGAATGACGCTCATCGCACACTCCTGGGGCGGGCCGACCGCCGCGAACATCGCGAACCGCTGGTCGGCGGAGGGACTCCCCCGTCCCAACGCGATCCTGTTCACCGAGCCCTACGACCGGTCGCTCGACTCGTCCCTGGCGGGGATCCCCTCCACGACCAAGATCGACTGCCTCGTCGGCGACGAGGACACGACGGTCGGCCGCACCGGCTGCGACGCGATCTGGGACCTGACCGGACACATCCCGACCACCAACCGCAACTACATGTGGATGTTCAGCGACGCGCACGGATCCCCGGCCCTGACCGCCGACCACCGGGTGCCGACCAGCAATAACGGCCAGGCCGAGGTCGACGCTCTCGACTGGTACGGCATCTGGAAGCTGGGCGACGCCCTGCGCGACTGCGCGGTCTACGGCACGCACTGCGACTACGCCCTGGGCGGCACGGCCCACCAGACCTCGCTCGGGACGTGGAGCGACGGGGTGCCGGTCCGGCCCATGACGGTCTCGACCACCAAGCCCGCCTGCCCCGCCGGCAGCGGCGCCAAGGGCTGCTGACATGCCGGACGGGCACTCCGGACGGCAGCGTGCGCCAGGCTTGACGATCCTCTCCGGCCGCACGACCGTCTCCCCGCACGGAGCCGTCCCCGTCCCGGCCCGCACAGGGACGCCGCCGGCGGTGTCCCGACCCGGCTGACCCCGGGAACACCACCCCGCCTCGGGCCCGTCCGCGATCTGCCGCGCGGACGGGCCCGAGTGCTGTCGCGGCCGGTCCCCGGGCGGGGCCGGCCGACGCGTTTCCGACGCACCCGGCCGGCGATTCGCCGGGCGGTGACCGCGGCCGGCCGGAGACGCCCGGGGAATCGGGCGACCCCGGGGAGGTTGGCGACAAGGTGTTGGTATGTTGTCGACATGATGTCGACAAGAAGGTGTGGGGCCGATGTTCCTCGCACTTCGTGAGCTGCGGTTCGCCAAGGTCCGGTTCGGGCTGATGGGAACCGTGGTGGGGCTGATCGCGGTCCTCATGGTGATGTTGTCCGGGTTGTCGGTGGGGCTGGTCAGGGACGGGGTGTCCGGGCTGCAGAACCTGCCGGTCACCTCCTTCGCGTTCGAGCGCGGCGTCCAGCACGACTCCGCCTTCTCGAGGAGCGTGGTGGAGACGTCCGCGGTGGACGCCTGGCGGAGCAGGCCGGGCGTGGCCGACGCGGCGCCCTTCGGCAACACGCTCATCAACGCGAAGAGCGACAGGGGCGTGGACATCGACCTCGCGCTGTTCGGGGTGGCGACGGATTCGTTCCTCTCGCCCGAGGTCGGGGAGGGCTCGCGGCTGAACGGCGCGGACGGCATCGTCGTCAGCCGCACGGCCCTGGACGCCGGGCTGCGCATCGGCGACACGATCACCGTCGACCGCCTCGGCACGAAGCTGCGCGTCATCGGGGCCACCCCCCGGCAGGACACCTTCGGGCATGTCGACGTAGCCTACGTGCCCCTGGCGACCTGGCAGCGGGTCAAGGCCGGGGCGGCGCCGGGCGACGCGATGCCCGCGCACGCCACCCGGGAGATCACCGCGGTGGCGGTGCGGGCGGAGCCCGGCGCTTCGGTGGACCTCTCCGCGGGCGACGCCGCCGCCCGCACCGAGAGCCTCACCTTGAAGCAGTCCTACGGCGCGTCCCCCGGCTACACCGCGGAGACGTCCACACTGCGGCTCATCCAGGGGTTCCTGTACGCCATCTCCGCGCTGGTCGTCGGGGCGTTCTTCGCCGTCTGGGCGATCCAGCGCAAGCACGAGGTCGCCGTGCTGCGCGCGATGGGCGCGTCACGGGGATGGCTGCTGCGCGACGCGCTCGCCCAGGCGTTCATCCTGCTGGTGGCCGCCGTCGCGATCGGCGCGGGGATCGGCGTCGGCCTCGGGTCGCTCATCACCGGCGGCGGAGCGCCGTTCGCGCTCAGCGCGCCGAGCGTCTCGACCGCGGCGGCGGGGATCGTCCTGCTCGGGCTGGCCGGCGCCGGCGCCGCCGTCGTCCGCATCGCGTCCATCGACCCCGCCACCGCCCTGGGAGGCAACCGATGACCGGCCAGACCACGCCGACCACCGGGCCGGCGGAGGACGCGACCGCGCCCGACCGCCCGGCGCTGCTCATGGAGGGCGTCTGCCTCCAGCACGGCGACGGCACCGAGACCGTGCAGGCCCTCGACGACGTCGACCTCGCGGTGCGGCCCGGGGAGCTGGCCGCCATCGTCGGCCCGTCCGGCGCCGGGAAGTCGAGCCTGCTCGCGGTCGCCGGCGGGCTCGCCCGCCCGGACCGCGGGACGGTCACCGTCGCGGGGCTCGACCTCACGGCGGCCGGCCCGAGGGCCCGGGCGAAGCTGCGGCGCGAGCACATCGGCTTCGTCTTCCAGTCCGGCAACCTGATCCCCGCGCTCACCGCCCGCGACCAGCTCCGGCTGCCGCTGCGGTTCCGGCCGCGCCGCGCCCGCTCGGGCCGCGACCCTCTCGCGCTGCTGGAGGAGGTGGGCATGGCGGACAAGGCGGACCGCTACCCGCACCAGCTGTCCGGCGGGGAGCGGCAGCGGGTCGGCATCGCCCGGGCACTGGTGACCGGGCCGAGCGTGCTGCTCGTCGACGAGCCCACCGCCGCCCTGGACCGGGCGCGCAGCCACGAGATCGTCCGCCTGCTCGCCCGCGAGTCGCGGCATCACGGTGCGGCGGCCATCATGGTGACGCACGATCACGACGTCCTCGAACACTGCGACACGGTGTACGAAATGATCGACGGGCGCCTCACCGCACTCGCCTGACGCGCCGGCGGGCGCGGCGGGCGCGGCAGGGGGGCCGTGGCAAGGGGGGCCGCATGCCGAAGATCCAAGCGCCGACCATCGCGGAACACCGGGCCGCGCAGCGGGCGGCCCTGCTCGACGCGGCCCGCGGCCTGCTGTCGGAGGACGCCGAGCGCGCCCCCAGCCTGGCGGACGTCGCCCGCCGGGCCGGGCTCGCCCGCTCCAGCGTGTACGCCTACTTCAAGTCCCGCGACGACCTCCTCGACGCCCTCATCGTCGACACCTTCCCCCGCTGGTCCGCCTACGTCCGGGCGCAGATGCGGAAGGCCGGGTCGCCCGGCGCCCGCGTGCTGGCCTACGTCTTCGCCAACCTCCGCCTCGTCGCGCGCGGCGACCACGCGCTCGCCCGCGCGCTCGCGGCCACCGGGCGCGCCGACGCGCTGGCCAACTCCAGCCGGCTCCTCCACGACCAGTTGCAGACGCCCTTGCGCGAGGCCCTCGCCGACCACGGCGCGTCCGACCCCGCGGGGACGGCCGAGCTCGTCCAATCGATCGTCTACACGCTCAGCCGCATGATCGAAGAGGGGCTGGCCGAACGCTCCGCGCGCCGCCTCGCCCGCGAGCTGCTCGCGCCGTACCTGCTCCGCGAGACGCCTTAGCGACGCCTCCGACAGCGAGGTTGGGTCTTGACGGATCTGTGGGCGGTGATCAGACTCCCTGCATGGGAGCGCTCCCACGCCTGGGCGCCGCTCCCCCACCACCCCAGAGTCTGGAGAACCGGATGAGAAGACGCATCGGGATCCTCGCGGCGGCCACGGCGAGCATCGTCGCGGTCCTCGCGGCGCCGGCGCAGGCATTAGGGCACGGTCCCGGCCCCGGACACGGCCCCGGACACGGCCCCGGACACGGCCCCGGCCACAGCCACGGCAATCCGCTCCACGGGAAGACGAAGTTCTACGTCGAGCCGTCGAACAATGCCGGGAAGCAGGCCGACATCTGGGCGGCCGAGGGCCGCGAGGACGACGCGGCGCAGATGCGGGCCCTGTCCAAGGTGTCGCAGGCCGTCTGGTTCACCAGCGGCACACCCGCCGAAGTGCACAAGGCGGTGCGGCAGACGATGGTCGAGGCCGCCAAGCAGCATGCCGTCCCCGTGCTGGTGGCGTACTACGTACCGGGGCGGGACTGCTCGCAGTACTCGGCGGGCGGTGCTCCCAGCGAGGCCGCGTACCGCGCATGGATCGACGCCTTCGCCAGGGGGATCGGCGGCGGCGAGGCCGTGGTCATCGTCGAGCCGGACGGGCTGGCGCTGCTGTCCAGCGAGCCGTGGTGCAACGAGGGCGGCGGAGGCACCACCGGAACGCCGGAGGACCTCACCAAGGTCGATGAGCGCTTCCGCGAGATCAACTACGCGATCGGCGCCCTGCAGCGCCTGCCGCGCACCGGCGTCTACGTGGACTCCGGGCACTCGGACTGGCAGCCGCTCAACGACTACGACGCCGGCTACGGCGAACCGAGCGCCCAGCTCGGCATGGCCAGCCGCCTGCTCAAGGGCGGCATCGCCAAGGCCGACGGCTTCGCGCTGAACGTCTCCAACTACCGCAGCACCGACGAGCTGGTCGCGTACGGCACCCGGCTGTCCGAGTGCCTGCGCTTCCGCCAGAAGACCGGCGCGGACGAATGCTCCGACGCCGACCTGGCCACCGTCCGGGACGACCCGCGCAAGCTCCCGCACTTCGTCCTGGACACGAGCCGCAACGGCCAGGGACCGTGGGCGCCGCCGGCGGACAAGTACAGCGACGCCCAGGTCTGGTGCAACCCGCCGGGCCGGGGCCTCGGCGCGCGGCCGTCGACGCACACGGGCAACCCTGTGGTCGACGCCTTCCTCTGGATCAAGCGCCCCGGCGAGTCCGACGGCCAGTGCACCCGCGGCACCGCCGGCCCCGAGGACCCCGAGTACGGGATCGTCGATCCGGCCGCCGGCGCCTGGTGGCCCGAGTACGCCCTGGGCCTCGCCCAGCGAGCCGTCCCCCCGCTCCGCTGACCGACCCGAACCCGTAGCGGACGCGGCGGCCCGCGTCCCCCATCGGAACCGCGGCCCCCGGGCTCTGATCTCCAGCCAGGTCAGAGCCCGGGGGCCGCGCTTCTGACTCGGCGCGGAAAGGGCGAACACCGCGCCTGTCCGCTTGGAGCGCCGGTCACGCGGGGTGGTCCGGGAGGTGGGCCAGCAGCTGTTCGGCGGTGATCGGCAGGTCGCGGACGCGGTGGCCGGTGGCGTGGTGGACGGCGTTGGCCACCGCGGCGCCCGAGCCGACCTGGCCGATCTCGCCGACGCCCTTGACGCCCAGCGGGCCGGTGACCGGGTCGTCCACCTCGATCAGGACGACGTCGACGTCGGGTGCGTCGGCGTTGACCGGCACCAGGTAGTCGCCGAGGCTCGCGTTGGCCCACCGGCCGAGGCCGGTGTCCATGCGGGTGCCTTCGAGCAGGGCCTGGCTCATCCCCCAGAGCATGCCGCCCATCAGCTGGCTGCGGGCCGTCATGGGGTTGAGGACGCGGCCGGGCGCGAACGCGCCGGTCATGCGGCGCACCCGGACGAGGCCGAGGTCCGCGTCGACCGCGACCTCGGCGAACTGCGCCCCGAACGTCAGCAGCCCGTGCGGGGTGTCATGCGGCGGGGGGTCCCAGCTGCCGACCGCTTCGGTGTCGTTCATGAGGTGCCGCCGCATGAGGTCGCCGTAGGTCTCGCCGGCGTCGCCGGCGGTCATCCGGCCGCCGGTAACGGTGATCTCGGCCGGGTCGGCGCCGTACAGGGGCGACTCGGGGTCGTCCACGGCGGTGGCGATCATCTGGTCGCGGACGGCGACCGCGGCGTCGTGCACGGCGGCGCCGACCATCATCGCCCCGTTGGAACCCACGGGCGAGCCGGCGGTCGGCATGTCGGTGTCGCCGTAGTCCAGGCGGACGTCCCCCAGGTCGAGGCCGAGGCCGTCGGCGGCGACCTGCGTCAGGACGGTGGTCATGCCGGTGCCGAACTCCTGGGCGGCGGTGGACACGACGGCGGTGCAGTCGGGGTACAGGCGGGCGCGGGCGCGCTGGGTGCGCATGAAGAACGCCACCGGGTACGCCGCGGCGGCCATGCCGGTCCCGATCAGCCAGTTCCCCTCGCGCCGGACGCCGGGGCGCGGGTCGCGCCCGTCCCAGCCGAACCGCTCCGCGCCCTGCCGCAGGCATTCCGCGAACCCGCCGCTCGACCACGGGTGGCCGGTGTTCGGGTCGACGTCGGTGAGGTTGCGCATCCGCAGCTCGACCGGGTCGACGCCGAGTCCGCACGCGAGCTCGTCCATGGCGCATTCGAGGCTGAACACCCCGGCGGACTCCCCCGGCCCGCGCGTGAACGTGGGCGTCATCGTGTTGCCGCGCACCAGGCGGTGCACGCCCTCGAAGGCCGGGGCGCCGTACATCTGGGACGCCGCGCCGAACGCGGGCTCGGCCCAGTCGTCGAACGGCGAGGTGACGGAGATCTTGTGGTGCCGGATCGCGGTCAGCGCGCCGTCGCGCCGCGCCCCGAGCGTGACGCGCTGCTCCTGCTCCTCCCGGTGCCCGCAGGAGGTGAACATCTGCTCGCGCGTCGCGGTGAGCCGGACCGGGCGCCGGACGTGCCGGGCGGCCAGCGCGGCGAGCGTCACGTGCGGCCACACCATCGCCTTGGAGCCGAACGCGCCGCCCACGAACCGGGTCAGCACCCGGATCTTCGACTGCGACATGCCGAGCAGGGCGGCCACCGTCAGCTGCACGGCCTTGATGCCCTGGCACGAGTCGTACAGCGTCAGCCGGTCGCCGTCCCACACGGCGGTGGTCGTGAGCGGCTCCAGCGCGTTGTGGTGGTTGGCGGCGAACCGGAACGCGGCGTCGACCCGCACGTCGGCCGCCGCGAGCCCGTCCTCGGCGCTGCCGCGGGCCAGCCGGGCGGGCATGAAGCCGCCGAAGATCTTCTCCGGTTCGCGGGCGCCGGCGCGGCCCTGCTCGATGACGGTGACGGACGGCGCCTCGTCGTACTCGGCCTCGACGAGGGCGGCGGCGTGGCCGGCCTGCTCCAGCGTCTCGGCGACGACGATCGCGACCGGCTGGCCCGCGTAGTGCACCTCGTCGTCCTGCATCGGGAAGAACGTCTCGCCGGGCGCGGGCGCGCCCAGCAGGGAGGGGATCAGCGGGACGCGGGCGACCCGCGGCAGGTCGTGCCGGGTCAGCACCGCGACGACCCCGTCCGCCTCCTCCGCCGCCGCCGTGCGGATCGACGCGACCCGCCCGGCGGCCACCCGCGCGCCGACGATCCGCGCGTGCACCAGGCCGGGCAGCTCGATCTCCCCCGAGTAGCGGGCCGCGCCGGTGACCTTCTCCCGGCCGTCGACCCGCGGGACCTCCCGTCCGATGGACGCCCTCATCGCTCCGCCCCCTCCGTGAGCATGGCCAGCGCCCGGACGGCGGTCCGGCGCGCCAGCTCGACCTTGAAGGAGTTCAGCGGCCTCGGCTCCGCCGCCGCCAGTTCGTGCGCGGCCGCCTCGCCGAAGGCGTCCGCCGTGGCCGGCCCGCCGAGCAGGCTCCGCTCGGCGGCCCGCGCCCGCCACGGCTTGGTCGCGACGCCGCCGAGCGCCAGCCGCACCTCGGCGACGGCGCCGTCCCGGACGTCCAGCGCCGCCGCGACCGAGACGAGCGCGAACTCGTAGGACGCGCGGTCGCGGACCTTCAGGTACACCGACCGCCGCGCGACCGGGACCGCGGGCACCTCGATCGCCGTGATCAGCTCGCCGTGCCGCAGGGCGCGCTCGTGCTGCGGGGTGTCGCCCGGGAGCAGGAAGAAGTCGTCGATCGGGATGCCGCGCTCGCCGTCCGGGCCGCGCGTGCGGACCACCGCGTCCAGGGCGGCCAGCGCGACCGCCGCGTCGGACGGGTGCGCGGCGATGCACTTGTCGCTGGTGCCGAGCACCGCGTGCCCGCGGTGGAAGCCGGGGATGGCGGCGCACCCGCTGCCGGGCTCCCGCTTGTTGCACGGAGAGACGGCGTCGCGGAAGTAGGAGCACCGCACCCGCTGGCACAGGTTGCCGCCCATCGAGGCCATGTTCCGCAGCTGCGGCGAGGCGCCCAGCAGAAGCGACTGCGCCACCATCGGGAACCTCTCCGCCACCCCCGGCGCCCGCGCCACGTCGCTCATGCGCGCCAGCGCGCCGATGCGCAGGCCGCCGTCCGGCAGGTCCTCGACGCGGTCCAGCGGCAGGTCGTTGATGTCCACCAGCAGGTCCGGCCGCAGGACGTTCTGGCGCACCAGGTCCACCTCGGTCGTGCCGCCGGCGAGGAACGCGCCGCCGGGACGCTCCCGGACCGCCGCGATGGCGGTGCCGACGTCCGCCGCCCGCACGTAGTCGAACGGCCTCACCGCCCCGCACCGCCCTTCGCGTCGCGGGCGTCGCGGATCGCGGCGCGGATGTTCGGGTACGCCGCGCACCGGCAGATGTTGCCGCTCATCCATTCGGCGATCTCGGCATCGTCGCCGGCGTGGCCCTCGTCCAGCAGCGCCACCGCGGACATGATCTGCCCCGGCGTGCAGTAGCCGCACTGGAACGCGTCGCGGGCGATGAACGCCTCCTGCACGGGATGCAGGCGGTCGCCGTCCGACAGGCCCTCGATGGTGGCGACCTCGTGTCCTTCGCAGGCGATCGCGAGCGTCAGGCAGGCCAGCACACGGCGGCCGTCCACCCGCACCGTGCAGGCGCCGCACGTGCCCTGGTCGCACCCCTTCTTCGAACCGGTCAGCCCGAGATGCTCGCGCAATGCGTCCAGCAGGCTCACCCGGGGCTCGATCCGCAGGCGCCGCTCCCGGCCGTTGACGGTGAGCACGACAGCGCGGGCCCGGGGACCGCGCACCTCGGGCCGCGCCTCGACGTCCATCCCCATGGGCACTCCTCCGAGATCAGATACAGATCACTCTCCGTAGCGGAGGGAGTGCCCACAACGCGCCCGGTCTCACATCCCGCCGAGCGTGCCAGGGCATCGATCCGACCACCCGAGACGGGGTCACGGACCGGCGAACATCCGTCCAACGGGCGGGCCGTATAGGACGTGGCCGACACCGGCCGCCCCGGCAGGGCCACGCCGAGGGCGCCGGCTCCTGCCCTGCGGACCGAGTGCTCCTTACCCTTGGAGAGGACGCACCGCCAAGGGGGCCACCGCCGGCCCCTGCCCCCCGCACACTTCGCGTGAGGACGCTGGACGGATGACCCGGGTTCTGGACGGCGGCGGCCACGAGCCGCAGTTCGAGATCCGCTTCTGCACCGCCGAGGACGGAGTGCGGATCGCCTATGCCACGGTCGGACATGGGCCTTTCCTGGTCGTGCCTCCCGCCTGGATCAGCCACCTGGAGCTCATGTGGCGGGACCCGGCCGTGCGCGCGTTCGTCCTCGCCCTGGCCGAACACCGGACGGTACTGCTGTACGACAAGCCCGGGTGCGGGCTGTCCGGCCCGTGGCAGGGCCGCGGGACGCTGGACGCCGAGGTCCGCGTGCTGGAGGCCGTCGTCGATCACCTGGAGCAGGAGCGCGTCGACCTGCTGGGGGTCTCGACGGCCGCGGCGGTGTCGCTGGCCTTCGCCGTCCGGCATCCGAAGCGGGTCGCGCGGCTGGTCGCCTACGGCGGTTACGCCGACGGCGGCAAGGTCGCGTCCGCGGAGGTCCGGGCGACCATGCTGGACACGGTGCGCAAGCACTGGGGGGCGGGCTCGGGTGTCCTGGCCGACGTCTTCATGGCCGACGCCACCGGGGATGAGAAGGCGCGGTTCGCCTCGTTCCAGCGCGACGCCGTCACCGCGGAACTCGCCTGCGAGCAGCTGGAGCAGTGCTTCGAGGCGAGCGTGGAGGACCGGCTGAACCGCGTCGCCACGCCGACGCTGGTGCTGCACCGCCGCGGCGACCGCGCGATCCCGTACCGGCTCGGGCGCGACCTCGCCGCGCGGATCCCCGACGCGCGGCTGGTGACGCTCTCGGGCCGCAGCCACTTCCCGTGGGCCGGCGACTCCGCCGCGGTCGTCCGCGCGGTCCTGGGGCACCTGGGCGCGGGCCGTCCGGAGCGCCGCGGCCCGCGGCCCGTGCTCACCCCGCGCCAGCGGGAGGTCGCGGCCCTGGTCGCGGACGGGATGAGCAACCGCCAGATCGCCCTGCGGCTAGGTATCCGGGAGCGTTCCGCCGAGGGCCACGTCGAACGGATCCGGCACCGGCTCGACGTCCACTCCCGCGCCCAGATCGCCGCCTGGTGGACCCGGCACAACAACTGAGGCGGGGCCGGGCGCCGCGTCAGCGGGCGAGGTCGCGGGTGAGCCGGTGGAGGCGCAGGGCGAGCTGCACTTCGAGGGTGTGGTCCGGGCTGTTCCAGTCGACGCCGAGGAGGCGTTTCACGCGGTCGAGGCGCTGCGTGACGGTGTTCGGGTGGATGTGCAGCCGCTTCGCGCTGGCGACGAGGCTCTGCCCGGTGGCGAAGTAGGTTTCGAGCGTCTCCATCAGCATGGTCGACCGCTGCTCGTCGTGCCGGATGACCGGGCCGAGCGTCCGCACCACGAACCGGGTCGCGGACGCCCCGTCCCCGAGGAGCAGCCCCGCGTACCCGAGGTCGTCGGCCGTGGCGGCGGCCCCCTCGCGTTCGAGGCGGAGCAGCGCCTGCGCGCAGGCCAGCGCCTCGGCGTAGGCGGCGGGCAGGTCGGCCGGGTCGTCCACCGGTCCCGCCGCGCCGACGGTGACCGGCGACCGCAGCCGCATCGTCATCGACCGCGCCACCTGGCGGCCCGTCAGCGACGGGTCGTCGGACGGGATCACCAGGACCGCCCGGCCCTCCCGCACGGTGCTCAGGCCGTCGCGGGCGGCCGCGAGGTCGGACGCCACGGAGGCGAGGCCCCGCCGCTTCTCCGCCCGGATGTGCGCGACCACGACGGCGTGCCGCTTCTGCGGCTGGTAGCCGATCCGCAGCGCGCGCTCGGCCAGCGAGGAGTACGTGCGGGCGTCGGGGGTGAGGAGGTCGTCCAGCAGCTCGCCGCGCACCCTGGCCTCCGCGGCGGCGAGGTTGCGGCCGAACAGCTGGAGCAGCGAGGCGACGACGGCCGCCCGTTCGAGCAGGCGCCGGTCCAGGTCGCCGACCTCGGCGGACGTCTCCGGCGGCGCCCACACCAGGGTGCCGAGGTTCTCGCTGCCGGCGACGAGGTCGGTGGCCCAGTACAGCTCGCCGGCCTGCCCGTCCGCCGCGGCGGCCATGCTCTTCAGCACCTCCCCGGACGCGCCCGGCGTCCAGGCGACGGGGGTCTGCAGCTCGTCGAAGATGGCGAGCACGCCGCCGAGCTGGTCGCCCGTCGCGGTCACGACCTCCTGCACCCCGCCGCCGCGCAGCACGATGTCCATGCTCTGGTCGTGCGCCGCGACCGCCCGCTCCTCCTCGACGGTGTGCCGCCGCAGCGCCTCGTTCGCCTGCCGCAGCGCCGCGATCGCCTGGTCCTGCTCGTGCCGCTGCCGCGCCTGGTCGATCGCGGACGCGGCGAGCGCGGCGAAGGAGCCGAGCAGCGCGATGGCGTCGTGGGAGAACGGGCCGGGCGTGCGGTTGGAGGCGAAGAGCACCCCGATGACGGTTCCGTTGCGCAGCGGCACGCCGACGATCGACACCTGCCGCTCCGCCCGCACCGACGCGTCCACGGCCGGGTCGTGGGCGAGCCGCTCGTCGCTGAAGTAGTCGGGCGTGGAGAACGGCGTGCCCGTGGCGGCGACCCGGCCCCCGATGCCGACGCCGAACGGGATCCGCACGTCCTTCCAGGCGGAGGACGTCGCGCCGACCATCACGCGCATGCGGGTCGAGCGGTCCTCGTCGTCGTTCAGGCTCAGGTAGGCCATGTCGCAGCCGAGCAGCCGCTGCGCCTGGCTCACGATCAGGTGGAGGATGGCGTCCGGATCGCTGCGGTCCTCCGCCAGCTCCTTCGCGCACTCGACCAGCGCGCGCTGCTGCTCCCCGCGGACGCGCTGCTTCTCCAGCATGTCGCGCAGCCGGAGCGCGAGCGTGTGCTCGGCCTGCAGCTCCTCCAGCTCGGCGGGCGACGCGGCGTCCGCCGCCGTGGCGCGCAGGACGTCGTCGTAGTGCGGCAGCGGTGCCCCGTCGACGAGAAGCCGGAGATAGCTGTGCCCGTTCACACCGACGTCGACCCTTCCCTATAGTAAGTAAGCGCATAGTCACCGCTGCGGACGCTCGTGTCAAGGCTCGCCCGAACCGAGGGCTCGCCGCGCAGAGGCCCGCCGGGGCGTGCGCCGGTAGCATGCCCCGGTACGCGAAGGAGGCGAGAGTCGCGGATGCCCAGACGGCAGGCGCGGTTCACCGCGCAGGACCTGGCGGACGACCCCCGGCTGCAGGACCACTCCCCCGACCTCTGGCGAGCGGAACTCGGCACGGTGCAGCGCGGGCTGCTGACGTCGGCGGTGCGCTGCTTCGCCGCGAACGGCTTCCACGCCACGACCACCCGCGACATCGCCGAGGGGGTCGGCCTGAGCCCGGCGGCCCTCTACGTCCACTTCCCGTCGAAGGAACTGGTCCTGTTCGAGATCATCCGGGTCGGCCACGAGCGGGTGCTGGCGCACGTCCAGGACCCGGCCATCCTGGCCCTGGAGAGCTCGGCGGACCGGCTGCGCGCCATCGTCTCGGCGTACACGTCGTGGCACGCCCGCCACCACGTGGTCGCGCGCGTCTGCCAGATGGAGCTGAGCGGCCTCACGGCCGAGCACTACGACGAGATCGTGGAGATCCGGCACCGGACCAACGCGTTCTACCGCGACGCGGTCGCCCGCGGGGTCGCCGACGGCTCGTTCGCCAAGGTCGACGTCAAGCGGGTCACGCGCGCGATGCTGTCGCTGAGCATCGACCTCGTGCGCTGGTACCGGCTCGACGGCCCCGATTCGCCGGAGCAGCTCGGCGAGTTCTACGCCGACCTCGCGCTGAAGCTGGTCGCCCGGGACGGGCCCGGCGCCTAGCGTCCGACCCGCCGGAAACCGCGGCCGGGCGGGCTTTCCGCACTGCTGACTATGCGCTTAGTAAGCGGCTAGGATGATCCGGTCGGCCGCCGTAGCCCGATGGTGCTGGAGGTTCCATGCACGGCCTGATGCAGGACCGGCCCCTCGACGTCTCGATGCTCGTCCGCCGCGTCGAGCGGCTGTTCGCCCACAAACGGGTCGTGACGGCGACGGCGGACGGCGAGGTCGCCGCCACCTGGCACCGGGTCGCCGCCCGCGCGCGCCGGCTCGCCGCCGCGCTCGACCTGCTGGACGTCCCGCGCCACGCCCGCGTCGGGACGTTCGGCTGGAACTCCCAGCGCCACGTCGAGCTGTACCTCGGCGTCCCGAGCGGCGGCCGCGTGCTGCACACCCTCAACCACCGGCTGTTCGCGGCCGAGCTGGCCTACATCCTCAACGACGCCGAGGACGACGTCCTGTTCGTCGACCGCTCCCTCATCGGGACGGTGTGGCCCCTCCTGGAGAAGGCCCCGACCGTCCGCCACGTCGTGCTCATGGACGACGGCGGCACGGACGAACCGCCCGAGGACCCCCGCGTCATCGACTACGAGACGCTGCTCGCCCAGGCCCCCGATGCCGCGCCGCCGGCCGCGGTGGACGAGAGGGACGCGGCGAGCCTCTGCTACACGTCGGGCACGACCGGGCGCCCCAAGGGGGTGCTGTACAGCCACCGGTCGATCGTCCTGCACGCGCTCATGCTCCTCGGCGCGGACAACTTCGCGATCAGCGAGCGCGACGTCGTGATGCCGATCGTGCCGATGTTCCACGTCAACGCGTGGGGGCTGCCGTACGCCGCGATGCTCGCCGGCGCCGACCTCGTGCTGCCCGGCCCGGCGATGAACTCGGCGGCGCTGGCCCGCCAGATGTCCCGGCACCGCGTGACGGTCACGGCGGGGGTCCCGGCGATCTGGCGCTCGCTGCTCCCCCTGCTCGACGGGATCGACGTCTCGTCCCTGCGTCTGGTCGTGTCGGGGGGCAGCCCGGTGCCGGACGCGCTCGCGCGGGCGTGGCACGAGGCGGCCGGCGTCCCGCTCACCAGCTCGTGGGGCATGACCGAGACCAGCCCGGTGGTGGCCGTCTCGCGGCTCGCGACCGTGCACGACGGGCTCGGCCCCGACGTCCGGCGCGCGGTGCTCGCCCGCCCCGGCCCCTCGCTCCCGCTGACCGAGGTGCGCCTGGCCGGCGACGACGGCGGCGCCGTGGAGCACGACGGCGCGACACCGGGCGAGCTGCAGGTGGCCGGGCCCACGATCGCGTCCGGCTACTTCGGCGCCGACCCGGGCGAGCCGAGCTTCACCGAGGACGGCTGGCTGCGCACCGGCGACGTCGCCACCATCGACAGGTACGGCTACATCGACATCGTCGACCGCACCAAGGACCTCGTGAAGTCCGGCGGCGAGTGGATCTCCTCCGGCGCCCTGGAGAACGAGATCATGGCGCATCCGGACGTGGTGGAGGCCGCCGTCATCGGCATACCGGACGAGCGGTGGGGCGAGCGGCCGCTGGCCTGCGTCGTCCTCGCCCCGGGCGGCGAGCTGGACGAGGAGGGCCTCCGCGCCCACCTGACCGGGCGCGTCGCCTCCTGGTGGATCCCCGAGCGGTTGTGGGTCCTGCCCGAGATTCCCAAGACGGGCACGGGCAAATTCTCCAAGGTGGCCCTGCGGGAGCGATGGCGGCGGCTCGCGGGGACGGAATACGGTTGAGCATTCAACCTCACGGGAGGGCAGCATGACCGGTACGGCGCACACGGTGATCAGCGGCTTCCGCTTCCTGGAGGCCCCGCGCTGGCGGGACGGGCGCATCTGGGTCTCCGACTTCTACACGCACCAGGTCGTCTCGGCGCGCGAGGACGGCGCCGATCTGCAGGTCGAGGCCGTCGTCCCCGAGCAGCCGTCCGGGCTGGGGTGGCTGCCGGACGGGCGCCTGCTCGTCGTCTCCATGCGCGACCGCCGGATCCTGCGGCGGGAGGCGGACGGCTCACTGGTCGTCCACGCCGACCTGGGCGAGCACGCGACGGGCCACCTCAACGACATGGTCGTCGACACCGAGGGCCGGGCGTACGTGGGCAACTTCGGCTTCGACCTCATGGGCGGAGCGCCGCTGGAGACCACCGCCCTGCACCGGGTCGACCCGGACGGCACGGTGACGGAAGTGGCGGACGACCTGTGGTTCCCCAACGGCAGCGTGATCACCGGGGACGGCGTCCTGCTGGTGAACGAGACGTTCGGCGACCGGGTGACGGCCTTCGACGTGACCGCCGACGGCCGGCTCGTGAACCGGCGGGTGTGGGCCGAGTTCGGCCCGCTGCCGGCCGAGCGGTCCGTCGGCGACATCCTGGCCGGGGTCGCGACGGCCCCGGACGGCGCCTGCCTGGACGCCGAGGGCGGCCTCTGGATCGCCGACGCCCTCGGCGCCCGGCTGATCCGGGTCGTCGAGGGCGGCGAGATCACCGACGAGGTCGGCTTCGGCACCAACGTCTACGCGTGCGGGCTCGGCGGCTCCGACGGCCGGACGCTCTTCGCGTGCGCCGCGCCCGACTTCGACGAGAAGGCCCGGAAGTCCGCACGGGAGGCCGAGCTGCTCTCCGTCCGGGTCTCCGTGCCTGCGGCCTGATCGGGGGTCTGATCGGCGGCCCGATCGGCGGACTGATCAGCGGGCTGATCGGGGGCTCGTGCGGGGGCCGGGCGGCGCGCGGCGAGCAGGTGCCGGGCCGTCCCCCAGATCCCGCGGCGGAACAGCAGCACGATCACGATGAAGATCGAGCCCGTGACGATGCCCGTCTCCTGGAACCCGGCGGTGGCCAGGTAGTCCTGGAGCTGGACGACCAGGGCCGCGCCGATCGCGCCGCCCCACAGGGTGCCGATGCCGCCGAGGATGACCATCATCACGGCCTGCCCGGAGGTCGTCCAGTAGACGCCTTCGAGCGAGGCGAAGCCGTGGCCGATGGCGAACAGGCCCCCGGCCAGCCCGGACAGCCCCGCCGACAGGACGAAGGCCAGCAGCCGGTACCGGTCGACGGGGTAGCCGAGCGCGCGGGCGCGGGCCGGGTTGTCGCGGATCGACACCAGGACCCGCCCGAACGGGGAGCGGACGATGCGCCAGGCGGCGAACATCCCGGCCAGCACGAACGGCAGGGCCGCGTAGTAGAAGTAGAACGGCTCGGACAGGTCGAGGCCGAACAGCTCGCGGGGGATGCCCTGCAGCCCGTTCTCCCCGCCGGTGACGTCCCGCCACTGGTTGGCGATGAAGTAGACCATCTGGGCGAAGGCCAGGGTGACCATGGCGAAGTAGATGCCGGTCAGCCGGACCGACAGGTACCCGATCGGCAGCGCCAGCAGCGCCGCGAACGCCGCGCCGCCGAGGATCGCGACCGGGAACGGCATGCCGGTGTGCAGGGCGATCAGGCCGGTGCAGTAGGCCGACCCGCCCCAGAACGCGGCGTGCCCGAACGACAGCAGCCCGGTGAAGCCGAGCAGCAGGTCGACCGCGGCGGCGAACAGCGCCCAGCAGGCGATGTCCAGCGCCACCGGCGGGTAGATCATCCAGGGCAGGGCGAAGGCGGCGACGAGCCCGATCGCGAGGAGCAGCGGCCCGCTCCGGCCCGGCCGGGCCAGCCTGGACAGGATCACCGGAACGCCTCCTCTCGTCCGAACAGGCCGGCCGGGCGCCACAGCAGCACGGCGGCCATGAGGATGAACACCAGCGTCTGCGACAGCGACGGGATGTACAGGTTGCCGAGGGCCGACACCAGCCCGACGGCGAACCCGGCGGCGACCGAGCCGAACACCGACCCGAGCCCGCCGATGACGACGACCGCGAACACCGTGATGATCAGGTCGGCGCCCATCAGCGGGTTGACCGCCCGCATCGGCGCGGCCAGCACCCCGGCGAACGCGGCCAGCGCGACGCCGAACCCGAACACCGGCGTCACCCACCGGCCGACGTCGATGCCGAGCGCGCGGGTCAGCTCCGGCCGCTCGGTGGCCGCCCGGACGATCATCCCGACGCGGGTGCGGGTGAGGACGAGCCACACCGCGACGCACACCAGCGCCGAGATCGCGAGCACGAACACCTGGTAGGCGGGGTAGGTGAACAGCCCGAGGTCGACCGTCCGGTCCAGCTGCGACGGCCGGGGGTACGGCTGGGAGTTGACCCCGTACTTCCGTTTCACCAGATCCTGCAGGATCAGCGCGAGGCCGAAGGTGAACAGGAAGTTGTAGAGCGGATCAAGGGGCGTCAGCCGCCGGATGAACAGCCGCTCCAGCACGATCCCGGCCACGCCGAGCAGCGGCGGCACCAGGACCAGGGACAGCCAGAAGTTCAGCCCGAACGAGTCGAGCGCGACGAACGCCCCGAACGCGCCGAGCATGTAGAACGCGCCGTGGGCGAGGTTGACGACGCCGAGCATCCCGAAGATGACGGACAGGCCGAGGGCGAGCAGGGCGTAGAACGCCCCGCCCACCAGCCCGTTGAACGCCTGCTGGAGCAACGCCGCCGCCTACAGCTTGCAGGCGGGGTCGGGCTGCGGCTGGAACGCCTCCGCCGCCGGGATGGTCTTCAGGACCTTGATGTAGTCCCAGTCCTCCTTGACCTCGCCGGCCGGCTTCACCTGGCCCAGGTACGCGTCGTGCAGCAGCAGGTGGTCCTGCGCCCGGATGGTGGCGTTGCGCGCGAAGATGTCGTCGAACGTGTAGCCCTCCAGCTGCTTGACCACCGCGTCGGAGTCGTCGGTGCCGGCGCGCTGCACGGCCTCCAGGTACTGCAGGGCGGCCGAGTAGTTGCCCGCCATGTTGGACGTGGGACGCTGGCCGGCCTTCGCCTGGAACTTGTCGGACCAGCCGCGGGCCTTGTCGTCGAGGTTCCAGTACCACATGTCGGTGTAGCGGGTCCCGGCCAGGGCGTCCGCGCCGAGGGAGTGGATGTCGGTGATGACCAGCAGCCCGACCGCCAGGCCCACGCCCTTGTCCTTGAGCTTGTACTCGTTGTACTGCTTCACCAGGTTGACCAGGTCACCGCCCGCGTGCATGGTGCCGATCACCTGCGGCTTGGGGTCGAGGTTCGGCGCCTTCAGCAGGAACGTGGAGAAGTTGTCGTTGGGGAACGGCGTCGGGTCGGTCTTGACCACCTTGCCGCCGGCGTCCTCGATCGACTTGCTGAAGGTCTTCTGCATGTCCTGCCCGAACGCGTAGTCCGGGTAGATGATGTACCAGCTCTTGGCGCCGTCCTTGGTGACCTCGGCGCCGGTGCCGTGGGCGAGCATGTAGCTGTTGTAGCCGTAGTGGAAGGTGTACTTGTTGCACTGCTTGCCTTCCATCTCGGTGCTCGCGGCGCCGACGTCGATGAACACCTTCTTCTTGTTCTTGGCGATGGTGGCGACGGCGAACGCGGCCGAGGACGTGGGCACGTCCAGGATCACGTCGGCGTGCTGCCGGTCGTAGAGCTCCTGCGCCTTGGAGTTGGCGATCTCCGGCTTGTTCTGGTGGTCGGCGGAGAGCACCTCGATGTTCTTGCTGACCGCCTTGTCGCCGTACTTGGCCTTGTAGTCGTCGACCGCCATCTTGACGGCCTCGACCGTCTTGCGGCCGGAGGTGTCGGCGTAGATGCCCGACTGGTCGTTCAGCACCGCCAGGACGATCTTGTCGTTGCTGACCTTCCCTCCGCCGCCGCCCGGCCCGCCCCCGCACGCGGCCAGCAGCAGGCCCGCGGCGACCAGGCCACCGCTCCACCCCATGATTCTCATTCCGGCGTCTCCTTTGGTCTCCACGAACTCGGCCCGTCAGGTCCCGGGGGTCAGATGCCGAGGTACTCGAGCAGCTCGTGCTCGCGTTCCCGGACCTGGTCGTTGTCCAGCGCGTCCACGATCCGGCCCTCGGCGAGCAGGTAGTGGCGGTCGGCGACGGTGGCCGCGAAGTGCACGTTCTGCTCGATGAGCAGGACGGTCACCCCGGCGGCCTTGACCTCCCGGAGGATCTCGCCGATCTGCTGGACGATCAGGGGCGACAGGCCCTCGGTGGGCTCGTCGCACAGCAGCAGCCGGGCACCCGTCCGCAGCACCCGGGCCAGCGCGAGCATCTGCTGCTCGCCGCCCGACAGCTTCGTCCCGGGGAACCGGCGCCGATCTTTGAGGCGGGGGAACGTCTCGTACACCTGCTCCAGCGACCACGGCTCCGGACCCATGCGCGGCGGCAGCGTCAGGTTCTCCTCCACCGAGAGCGTGGCGAAGATGCCGCGGTCGTCGGGCACGTAACCCAGACCGCGGCGCGCGCGCTTGTGGGAGCTCATCGCGGAGATGTCCGCGCCGGACAGCGACACCGCGCCCGTCGTCCTGCCGTGCGCCGCGTGCAGGCCCATCAGGCAGCGCAAGAGCGTGGTCTTGCCGGCGCCGTTGCGTCCGACGAGCGTGACGATCTCGCCCTCGTCCACCCGCATCGACACCTCGCGCAGCGCCTGCGCCTCGCCGTACCAGGCGGACAGTCCGTCAATGCGCAGCATTGGAGTCTCCGAGGTAGGCGGTGACGACGCGGGGGTCGTGGCGGATCTCGGCGTAGGGGCCTTCGGCCAGCACCTTGCCGTGCTGCAGGACGGTCACCCGGTCGGCGAGGCTGGCGACCACGTTCATGTTGTGCTCGACCAGGACCACGGTGCGGCCCGCGCGGATCTTGCGGACGAGTTCGATGGTGCGTTCCACGTCCTCGACGCCCATGCCGGCGGTCGGCTCGTCCAGCAGCAGGACCTTGGGGTCCAGGGCCAGCGCGAGCGCCAGTTCCAGCGCCCGCTTGCTCCCGTACGACAGCGAGCCCGCCGGGACGTCGCCGTGGCCCGCCAGCCCGACCTCGTCGAGCAGCTCCCCGGCGCGGCCCGCGAAGCGGTCCAGCTTCCGGTCCGAGCGCCAGAACCGCCAGCCGAGGCCGGTGCCGCTCGCCAGCGCCAGCTCCAGGTGCCGGCGCGGGGTCAGCTCCGCGAACAGGCTGGTGATCTGGAACGAGCGCGCCACGCCCAGCCGGGTGATCGCCTCGGGGCTGCGCCCGGCCAGCTCCCGGCGGCCCTCCAGCAGCACGGTGCCCGCGGTCGGCTTCAGGAACCCGGTGAGCAGGTTGAACAGCGTCGTCTTGCCGGCGCCGTTGGGGCCGACCAGCGCGTGGACCGAACCCTCCCCGACGTCGAGGTCCACGCCGTCCACGGCCCGGAAACCGCGGAACTCCCGCACCAGGCCCCGTGCCGTGAGAACCGGCGCCGCCTGAACCGGGGCCTCCGGGACGGGATCGCCCATGCGCCCTCCTCACGCGTCGTGCCGTGACCCGCGCCACATCCGGGTCGCCGTGACCGTGAACGCTAGGCGGCGGCGGAGCGTGCGAACCAGGTGACCCGGCACATATTCGGGCGGCCGACTATGAGGCGGCGCACACCGCAGGGGGCCGCCACCACAGGACGCCGTCCAAGAGTGTGCTCGACGACGTGGCCCCGGCCGCGGGCGGTCGCACAGCATGTCTTCCCCGAACCCCACCCCCGGAGGCCGCACATGCCTGTCCTTCGCAGATCCTCCGCAATCTCAGTCCTGCTGGGCTCGCTGCTGGCGGTCCCCCTGGTCGCGGCGGCCGGTGCGCCCGCGCAGGCGGACGGCGGCTGCGCCCGCGCGCACGAGGTCCGCGTCCCCGGAGCGGAGAAGCAGATCGCCGCCTGCCTGGACGACCTGACCACCGCCGGCACGGTCGCATCGGGCCACACCGTCCCCGCCCAGTGGACGGGCCTGCACTCGGTGGCCACCAGGAACCCGAGCGGGGTGCCGGGAGTCCAGATCGACGGCTACTTCCCGGACGACTCCTCGTTCAACACCACCCACGGCTGGAACCACGACGCCCAGTTCGTGATCCGGCTCCCGAAGAACTGGAACGGCGGCCTGGTGGTCTCCGGGGCGCCGGGGACGCGCCTCCAGTACGCCAACGACTTCACCATCTCCGACTGGGTGCTGGCCAAGGGGTACGCGTTCGCCTCGACCGACAAGGGCAACAGCGGCAACACGTTCTACAAGGACGGCAGGCGCCCCGGCGACGCCATCGCGGAGTGGTACCGCCGGATGACCCAGCTCACCGTCGCCGCGAAGGCCACGGTGGCCCGCTACTACCGCAGGCCGCCGCGCAGGACGTACGCGGCCGGCATCTCCAACGGCGGCCAGCTCGTGCGCTGGGCGCTGGAGAACCACCCCGAGCTGTACGACGGCGGCATCGACGCCGAGGGCACGTACTGGCCGCGGGACGGCGCGATCAACGCGCTCGTCTACCTGCCGGTGGCGCTGCGCAACTACCCGAAGTACGCGGCGACCGGCGACCCGAAGGCGCACGCCGCGATGATCAAGGCCGGCTTCGCCCCCGGCTCGGAGTTCCTGTGGGACTTCAACTACAACTTCATCTGGGACAACACGCAGCGCATCTACCGTGAGGAGGTCGACCCGGCCTACGACGGCGACCTGGAGGCGGGCATCCCGTACTGCGAGAGCGGGACGCCGAACTGCGACACCGACTACAACTACTACGCGCGTCCGAGGAGCGTCCATCAGACGGTGAAGCGGCTCGGCATGACCGGCCGCATCGGCAAGCCGATGATCACCGTGCAGGGGACGCTGGACACCCTCCTGCCGATCAGGGTCCACGGCGACGCCTACGCCCGGAAGATCCGCTCGCAGCACCGGGGGGCGCTGCACCGCTACTACCGGATCGAGGGCGCGTCGCACCTCGACCTCGAATACGACATGTTCCCCGACCGGATGCGGCCGCTGCTGCCCTGCATGCGGACGGCGTTCGAGGACCTCGAGCGGTGGACGGCCCCGCGGCACCGCCAGGCGCCCCCGCCGAGCGCCACCGTCCCGCGCCAGACGGCCGGGGACGTGGCCAATACCTGCTCCATCGGCTGACCGGCCCCCGTCCGGTCCCCTGAGACTCCCCTGACGGGCCGCCACCCACTCACCGGCTTCCCGGCGGCCCGTCAGGGGACGCGGCTCGCCAGCTCGTCCGCCTTGGCCCGGATGAGCCGCTGGACGATGACGGCCGATCGCGAGGGCCGCCCCTCCCGCCGCCGCGTCAGGCACAGCCCGACGGAGGGCGCGTCCCGCAGCGGCAGCCAGACCAGGTCGGGGATGTCCGCGGAGGTGTCGAACCGGGCGAGGACGCCGAGCCCGGCGCCCTGGGCGACCATCACCTTGACCGTGCGCGCCGACATGGCCTGGACGACGAGATCGGGATCGGCCATGTGCCGGTGCAGCGTCTCCCACAGCACCGTGCCCGCCCGCATGGTGACGATGGGCCAGGTCTCCAGGTCGCGCCAGTGGACGTGGTCGCGTCCCGCCAGCGGATGGTCGGTGCGCACGCAGATCCCGAGCGGGGCCGAGACGAGCGGTGTGCGGCGCAGCCCCGGCGCGGCCGGGCCGTCCGGCACGGTGACGACCCCGAAGTCGAGCGCGCCGTCGAGCACGGCGTCCTCGATGGCGGCCGAGGCCCCCTCCCGGACGGTGAACCGCAGCCCCGGATGCCGCTCCCGCAGCCGGCCCACGACCGGCGCGATGATCGTCTCCGCGGCGACGGAGACGCCGCCGATCTGGACCCGGCCGCGGTAGGCGCCGCTCGACTCCATGGCCGACTCGCGCACCGCGTCCTCCGCCGCGACGAGTCGCTGCAGCGGCTCGATCAGCGCCTGACCGGCCGGCGTCGGCCGCACCCCGTGCCGGCTGCGGGTGAGCAGCACGACGTCGAGTTCCTCCTCCAGCAGCGCGATCTGCTGCCCGATGGCGGGCTGGCTGACCTCGCATCGGGCGGCGGCCGCGCGCAGCGACCCCGTCTCGATCGCGGCCAGGAAGTACCGCGCCCGTTCCACGCGCACCGGCCCACTATAAAAGCAGAACCTTTCACGGGTGAACTGCGGAGCCGTCTTCCCTGGCAGGTCGGCGGCGGTGCATCGTGCCGTTGGCCGGGCCTTCCGGCCCGAAAGATCATCATCGTGTGAAAGGAACACCTGGTGCCCGACGGTCCGCTGAGCGGAGTGCGCGTCCTGGACGTGTCGACGATCCTGGCCGGTCCCCTGGCGTCCTCGCTGCTCGGCGAGTTCGGCGCCGAGGTGATCAAGATCGAGCATCCGGCCGAGGGCGACCCCGCGCGCCGCTACCCGCCGCTGGAGGACGGCGAGTCGGCCGCCTGGGCGATGCTGGCCCGCGCCAAGCGGAGCGTCACGATCGACCTGCACCACCCCGAGGCCGCCGATCTCGTCGGCCGCCTCGCCGCCGCCGCCGACATCGTCGTGACGAACTTCCGCCCGTCGACGCTGCGCCGGTTCCGCATCGACTTCGACGACCTGCGGGCGTACCGGCCGGACCTGGTGATGGTCCACGTGAGCGCGTTCGGGCGCACCGGCCCCTACGCCGACCGCCCCGGCTTCGCCCGCGTCGCGGAGGCGTTCGCGGGCCTCACCTACCGCACCGGCGACCCGGAGCGGCCGCCGGTGTTCGCCGGCTACCCCGTGGCCGACGGCGTCACCGGCATCTACGCCGCGTTCGCGGCGATGCTCGCGCTGCGCCAGCGCGACCTCACCGGGGAGGCGCAGCTGGCCGACATCCCCCTCTACGAGCCGCTGCTGCGGATGATGGAGGACTTCGTCGTCGAGTACGGCGCCACCGGCGAGAGCCGCGAACGGCAGGGCAACGAGAACCCCCACATCAGCCCGAACAGCCTCTACCGCACGCGCGACGGCCGCTGGCTCGCCCTGCCCGCCTCGACCGAGCAGATGTGGCGCCGGCTGGTGAAGGCCATGGACGCGGCGGACCTCGCCGTCCACGACTCCATGACGGCCCGGCTGGAGCACCGCGAGGAGATCGAGGCGCGGGTCGCCGGCTTCGTCGCGTCCCACGACCTCGAACCGCTGATGGCGCTGCTCATCGACGCCGGGGTGGCGGCGGGGCCGGTGAACTCGGCCGCCGACATCTGCGCCGACCCGCACATCCGCGCCCGCGGATCGGTCGTGGAGGTGCCCGACGAGCGCACCGGCCGCCCGCGGCTCATGCAGGCCCCCGCCGGCCGCTTCTCCGGCTTCGACGCCACGATCGGCCGCACCGCACCGGCCCTCGGCGAGCACACCGCCGAAGTACTGCGCGACCTCGCCGAACTCACCGACCCCGAGATCCAGGAGCTGCGCCGCCGAGGAGTGGTCTGACATGGCAACCCTGTCCATCATCATCCTGGTCGCCCTTTTCGCGGCGACCCTGATCCCCGCGTTCGACCTCGGGCTGGGCGCCCTCGCCGCCGCGTTCCTCATCGGCCTCGCCGCCGACGTGGCCACCGACGACGTGACCGGCTTCTTCCCCGCCGACTTCTTCGTCCTCATCGTCGGCGTGACGGCCCTGTTCGCCGTGGCGCACCTCAACGGGACGCTCGACTGGCTGCTCGACCTCCTGCTGCGCCTCGTCCGCGGCCGGCTGGTCCTGATCGTGCTGGTCCCGTTCGTGATCGGCGCCGTGCTCACCGCGGTCGGCACGCTGCCCGCCGCCGCGACCGCCATCGTCTCCCCGATCGCGCTGGGCTTCGCCGCCCGGTACCGGATCTCGCCGCTGATCGCCGCCGTCCTCGGCGTCACCGGGATCATCAGCGGGCTGCTCTCGCCGCTCGCCGTCTACGGCGTCACCGCGCGGGAGCTGAGCGAGAAGCAGGGCATCGCGCTGCCCGGCTCGGCCCCGGTGTCCTTCCTGCTCGGCGGCCTGGTCACCGGCCTGCTCGTGTGCGCGGCCCTGCTCGCCGCCGGCACCCGGACCGGCGCCATCCCGCCCGGCCGGATCTCCGCCCCGCCCGCTTCCGCCGCCCCGGACGGATCCGCGCCGGCCCCCTCCGCCGCGCCGGACGGATCCGCGCCGGAGCCGTCCGGCGCGCCCTCCGGCGGCACGGCGACGCTCGTCTCCACCGCGCCGGCGGGGACGCGCGAACGCCGGGGAGCCCGCGTTCTCACGATCGGGTGCCTGCTCGCCGTGGTCGTCCTCTCGGTCGCCTTCGACATGAACGTCGGCTACCTCGGCCTGACCGCGGCGCTGATCCTGCAGCTGGCGCTCCGGCTGCCGTCCGGCGAGATCGTCTCCCGGATCCCGTGGAACGTCGTCCTGCTGATCGGCGGCCTGCTGACCTACGTGGGCCTGATGCAGCACCTGGGCGCCTTCAAGCAGATCAGCGACTTCCTTCGGGTGGACGGCTCGCCGCTGCTCAGCCTGCTGGTGCTCTGCTACATCGCCGGCGTGACCTCGTTCGCCGCCAGCTCCATCGCGGTCTTCGTGACCACGATGCCGCTG
Organism: Spirillospora sp. NPDC127506; assembly: GCF_040302145.1. Classification (NCBI taxonomy): domain Bacteria; kingdom Bacillati; phylum Actinomycetota; class Actinomycetes; order Streptosporangiales; family Thermomonosporaceae; genus Spirillospora; species Spirillospora sp. NPDC127506. The sequence goes on from NZ_JBEORG010000028.1 coordinate 37,326, forward strand.
CTGCCCCCGCTCGTGGCCGACGGCGTCTCCCCGGTCGGCGGCGTCCTCGCCCTCGCCCTGGCGTCCGTCATGGTGGACATCAACCCGCTCGGCATCACCGGCGGCCTGATCCTCGGCGCCGCCGAACCCGCCGCACGGCCCCGCCTGTTCCGCAACCTCCTCATCTACGGCCTCATCTCGATCCCCGTGGCCCCCTTCCTGACCTGGCTCGCCTTCGGCTGGTGGTGAGCCGGGCTCAGACGCGGACCGGGAGGGCCGCCAGGCCGCGGACTATCGAACCCGCGCGGTGGTGGCGCAGTTCGGTGGGCGGGACGGCGAGGGCCAGGTCGGGGAAGCGGTCCAGCAGGCCGCCGATGGCGATCTGGCCCTCCAGGCGAGCCAAGGGGGCGCCGAGGCAGAAGTGCGGGCCGTGGCCGAAGGCGACGTGGCGTCTGGGGGCGCGGGTGACGTCGAGGCGGTCGGGGTCGTCGAAGGCGGCGGGGTCGCGGTCGGCGGCGGCGAGGGAGACGTGCACCCAGGCGCCCTTCGGGACGGGCGTCCCGGCGATCTCCATGTCCTCCAGGGCGATGCGCTGGCTCGCCCGTTCCAGCGGGCCGTCGTAGCGGAGCAGTTCCTCGACGGCGGACGGCAGCAGGTCGGGGCGCGCCCGCAGCAGGTCCATCTGGTCGGGCGCCTGGAGCAGGGCGAGGACGCCGTTGCCGATGAGGTTGACGGTGGTCTCGTGGCCGGCGATGAGGAGCAGCCCGATGCCGTTCAGGAGTTCGGCCTCGGTCAGGGCGGCGTCCCCGTCGCGGGCCGCGATGAGGGCGCTGACCAGGTCGTCCTCGGGGCGGGCGCGGCGGGCGGCGATGACCTCGCGCAGAAAGGCGTTGAACTCGCGCGCGGTCTCGCGGCGGCGGGCGCGGGCCTCGGCGGTCAGGGCCGGGACGGTCAGCACCGCCGTCCACGCGCGGAACCGGTCCCGGTCGGACGCCGGCACGCCGAGCAGCTCGCAGATGACCTGGACCGGCAGCGGGACGGCCAGGTCCCGGATCAGCTCGGCCCCGCCGCGGGCTCCGATGCCGTCCAGCAGCCCGCCGGCGATCTCCCGCACGCGGGGGCGGAGCCGCTCGATCCGGCGGGTGGTGAACGCCTTCGCCATCAGCCCGCGCAGCCGGGTGTGGTCGGGCGGGTCCATGGCCAGCATCGTCCCGCCGAAGAACTGCTCGCCGTTCACGGGCAGGGAGCTGTGCGCGACGTCCTTGGACAGGCGCGGATCGGCCAGGGCCGCGCGGCCGTGCTCGTGGTCGACCACCAGGAAGGCGGTGGCGCCGCGGGGGAAGTCGATCGGGTGGACCGGTCCCCGCTCGCGCAACTCGGCGTACGGGCCGTACGGGTCCTCGCTGAACGTCCGGCTGAAGAGGAATTCCAGCGGCAGCATCAGGCCACCCTCCCACCGTGTCGGCCGCGGAGCCACCCCCGGGGCGGTGGAAGGATGAGCGGCATGGGACAAGTCGTGGTCAACGCGGAAGCAACGGTGAAGGCGAGCCCGGATCGGGTGCTCGCGGCGCTCGGCGACTACACGGGGGTGAGGTCCCGCATGTTGACCGAGCACTTCAGCGAGTACGAGGTGCGGGAGGGCGGCCAGGGCGAGGGCACGGTGGTGCACTGGAAGCTCGCGGCCACCAGCAAGCGGGTCCGCGACTGCCTGTTCACCGTGAGCGTTCCCGACAGGGACCGGCTGGTGGAGCGGGACGCCAACTCGTCCATGGTCACCACCTGGACGGTCTCCCCCGCCGCCGAAGACGCACGCGTCCAGGTCACGACCACCTGGGACGGGGCGGGCGGCATCGGAGGGTTCTTCGAGCGGACCTTCGCCCCCAAGGGCCTGCAGCGCATCTACGACGCGCAGCTGGCGAAACTGAGCTCCGAACTGGGCGCATGACCGGCGCGCCGGCCGAGGAGACCTACCGCCGGCGGACCGCGCGGGTGCTGCTGGTGGACGACGCCGACCGCGTCCTGCTGTTCCGCTGGCCGCTGCGGGACGGCCCGGCGAGCCACTGCTGGATCACCCCGGGCGGCGGCGTCGAGCCGGGCGAGACCCTGCACGCCGCCGCGGTCCGCGAGCTGCGCGAGGAGACCGGCCTGGTCGTCTCCCCCGACGACCTCGGCCAACCGGTCGCCCTGACCTCCGGGCACGCCGACCTCGGCTGGGCCGAGGGCCTGTTCCGCGACGACTTCTTCCTGCTCCGCACCGCCGCCTACGACATCGACACCGCGGGCTTCACCCCCATCGAACGCGAGCACGTCGGCGCCCACCGCTGGTGGACGCTCAGCGAACTGGCGAACGCCGAAGAACCGGTCTACCCGCTGATGCTCGCGGACCTCCTCACCGACCTCCTGGCAGGCCGCCTCCCCACCGCCCCGGTCCGCCTCCCCTGGCACCACTGAGGGAGAACGGCGTCGCGTCACAGGTCGTTGGCGGCGTAGGAGAGGTTGAAGCTCTTGTTGACGAGGGGGAAGTCGGGGACGATCGCGCCGGTCAGCGCGACCGGGAGGGCGGGCCAGTTGAAGAAGGACGGGTCCGCGATCTTCACGCGGGTCAGCGTCCAGTCGGCGGCCAGTTCGACGCGGTGGACGATCGTGCCCCGCCAGCCTTCGACGATGCCGATCCCGGACGCCGGGGCGGCCGCGGCGGTCGGCGGCCAGGAGGTCACCAGGCCGGGGTTCATGGCGTAGGTCAGGTCGCGGATGACGTCGATGGACGCGGCGGCCTCGCGGGCGCGGATCTGGAAGCGGGCCAGCACGTCGCCGGTCGCGGCGGTGGGCACGGTCAGCGCCGGGCGCAGGTCGGTGAACGGGTGGTCGCGGCGGGCGTCGGCGTCCAGCCCGCTCGCGCGGGCGACCGGGCCGAGGACGCCGAGGTCGCGGGCGGCGTCGGCGGGGAGCGGCGCGGTGCCGGTGAAGCGGTCGGCGACGACGGTGTGGCCGAGGGCGAGGTCCGCGAGCTCGGCGATGCCGGCGCCGATGGCCTTCAGCGCGGCCGGGTCGGGCAGGGCGCGCAGGACGGCGCCGCCGAGCAGGACGCCGCCGCGGAGCAGCCGGTGGCCGGTCACGACGGCGTTGAGGCGCAGGAGCTGCTCGCGGATGCGGCCGAACTGGGCGTTGAGGACGGAGTGCCCGACGTCGTTGCAGAGGGCGCCGAGGTCGGTGACGTGGTTGTAGAGGCGTTCGAGTTCGAGGAGGACGGCCCTCATCCGCTGGGCGCCCGGTGACACGGTGCAGCCCGCGGCGTCCTCCACGGCGAGGCAGAAGGCGAGGGTGTGGCCGACGGTCGTGTCTCCGCTGACGCGTTCGGCGACCGGCAGCGCGTCGAGCGGCAGGCGTCCCTGGAACAGCTTCTCCAGGCCCTTATGGACGAACCAGAGCCGCGCCTTCAGCTTGAGGATGCTCTCCCCGACGACGGAGAACCGGAAGTGCCCCGGTTCGATCAGCCCGGCGTGCACGGGGCCGACCGGGATCTCGTACACGCCCGGCCCGTCCACCTGGACGAACGGGTAGGGGCCCTCCGGGTCGCCGAACGGGGGCGGCGGCCCGGCGTCGGCGCGCATCGGGTACCAGCCGCGCGGCCAGTGGTGGTGCCGGACGAGCCGGCGCGGCAGCGGGTGGTCGGTGGGGACGATCCCGTACAGGTCGCGCATCTCGCGTTCGAACCGCCCGGCGGGGAAGCTGAGCGCGGCGAGGCTCGGCACCCGCGGGGCGTCCCGGTCGAGGCGGACGTGCAGTTCGGTGCGCCGGTCCGGGCGGGGGGCGGTGAACAGGTAGACGACGCGGAAGCAGTCCGGGTCCTCGTGGGCGGCGGCCAGGGCGAGGCGGTGGCCGTCCTGGAGCAGCTCGGCGGCGTGCTCGCGCAGGTGGGCGGCGTCGATGTCGTGGACGGTGGTCATCGGTGCGCTCCGAGGACGGCGGCGGCGTCGAGCAGGAGGTCGTGGAGGGGCCAGAGGGTGACGCCGAGCGCGGCGGACGCGAGCAGCCCGAGCAGCAGCCCGGCCGCCGCTCCCGGCGAGGGCCGGGACGGGAGGGTCGCGGCGCCGGGCCCGGGGCCGCCGAGCAGCATCCGGGCCGTGCCGGCGGCGACGGCGGCGGTGACGGCGAGCAGCAGGGCGAGCGCGGCGGCGACGGCCCAGCCGAGCCCGGCGGCGAACCCGGCGCGGAAGATCGCGAGTTCGCTGGCGAACAGGCTGAACGGCGGGAGGCCGAGCAGCGCGAGCACGGCCGCGCCGAACGCGCCGCCGATCAGCGGGGAGCGGGCCGCGAACCCGCGCACCGCGCCGATCCGGCTGGTCCCGGCGGCGTGCTGGATGTGCCCGGACGCGATGAAGGCGACGGACTTGGCGAGCCCGTGCCCGAGCACGTGCAGCAGGACGCCGGCGACGGCGAGCCGCGTCCCGATCGCCGCGCCGAGCGCGAGCAGGCCCATGTGCTCGATGCTGGAGTAGGCGAGCATCCGCTTGTAGTCGCGCTGGCGCAGCAGCAGCGCCGCCGCGAGCGCGAGCGACGCCAGCGCGACGGCCAGCAGCAGCGCCCGGACGAACCCGGCGCCGAGCGCCGCGTCCGCGATCACCTTGACGCGCAGCACGGCGTAGAACGCGACGGACAGCAGGACGCCGGACATGAGCGCGGACACCGGCGCGGGGGCCTGGCTGTGCGCGTCCGGCAGCCAGGCGTGCAGCGGGGCGAGCCCGGCCTTGGCGCCGAACCCGAGGACGAGCAGCGCGACGGCGATGCGGGTGACGTCCGGGTCGAGGCGCCCGGCGTGGGCGGCGAGCTCCGCCCAGCCGAGGGACCCGGAGGACGGGACGTGGGCGTGCTGCGCGGCGAAGTGCAGCAGCGCGACGCCGAGGAACGCCAGCGCGATCCCCGCCGAGCAGATCACGACGTACTTCCAGGCGGCCTCGGTGGCGTTGCGGGTGCGGCGGTGCCCGACGAGGAACGCGGTCAGGATCGTGGTGGCCTCGATCGCGACCCACAGCATCCCGAGGCTCGCGGCCAGCACCGCCAGCGCCATCGCGGCGACGAACGCCTGCGTCAGGACGCCGTAGCGGCGCCTGTCGCGGGCGGGCGCGTCCTCGGCGGCCAGGTAGGCGGGGCTCGCGAGCATGGCGAGCAGCGCCACCGCCCCGATCACGATGACCATGAAGGCGCTGAGCGCGTCGGCGCGCAGCAGCCCGCCGAGCCCGGTGCGGGGCCCGCCGGCGGCGAGCGCGATCCCGGACGCGAGGACGGCGGCGGCCGCCAGGGCGCCCAGCCAGGACGTCCCGCGGCGCGGGCCGAGCACGGCGTGGGCGGCGGCCGCCAGCAGCGGCGCCCCCATCGGGGCGGTCAGCAGCAGGCTCATCAGTCGCGCAACTCCCGCAGATCGTCCAGGTCGGTGTCGCCGAAGGCGGCCCGCATCCGCGCGGTCAGCACCTGGAGCACCAGCACCGCCAGCAGCACGTCGAGCGAGACGCCGAGCTCCACGATGAGCGGCACCCCGGACGTGGTCAGGAACGCCACCGCGGTGATGCCGTTGTCCATGAGCAGGAACCCCACGATCTGGGACAGCGCGCGCCGCCGCGTCACGAGGACGAACAGCCCGATGAGGACCACGGTCAGCGCGATCGGGACGGCGTGGGTCGCGGGCGTCGGGTCGAGCCGCACGATCGGGCGGGTGACGGCGTAGGAGAGCAGGCCGAGCAGCGCCGCGATCGTGAGCGAGGTCGCCACGTTGACCAGCGGCTGCGTCTCCCGGCTCGTCCCGCCCGCGGACATGGCGCGGCGCAGCAGCCGCGGCAGGACCACCGCGCGCAGCGCGCCGACGAAGGCGGCCAGCGCGACGACCTCGCCGTCCCCCTCGTGGACGCCGAGGACCGCGATGAGCAGCGCCAGCGCCGCGCCCTGCAGCGCGAACAGCCGCACGATCGCGGCGAGGTCGCGGCGCCACAGCACCAGCACGCCCGCGAGCAGGAAGGCGCCGCAGGCCACGTCGAGCAGCTGGACGTAGGTGGTGTGGTTCACGGCGCCACCAGGAAGAAGGACGAGGCGACGGCGAACAGCGCGAGCACGAACGAGCCGGCGAGCAGCTCCGGCACCCGGAACATGCGGAGCTTGGCCATGAAGACCTCCGCGGCGGCGAGCGCGGCGCCGGCGGCCGCGACCTTGGCGCCGATCGCCGCGACCGCGACCGGCAGCGCCGCGAGCGAGTCACCGGCGATGCCCCAGGGGACGAACAGGTTGGACAGGAGGCCGAGGAGCACCGTCAGCCGCATCGCGGACGCCCATTCGACCAGCGCGAGGTCGGGCCCGGCGTACTCCAGCACCATCGCCTCGTGGATCATCGTCAGTTCCAGGTGGGTGGACGGGTTGTCCACCGGCATCCGGCCGGTCTCGGCGATGACGACGACCACGAGGGCGACGAGCGCGAGCAGGCTCGCGGGGAACACGACCTGCTGCGGGTCGTCCAGCGCGGAGCCGACGATCGCGCCGAGGTCGGTGGAGCCGACCCGCACCGACAGCGCGAACGTCGACAGCAGGATGGTGGGCTCCACCAGCGCGAGCACGACCATCTCGCGGCTCGCGCCCATGCCGCCGAACGCGGTCCCGGTGTCGAGGCCGGCGAGCGCCAGCGCGACGGTGCCGAGCGCGAGCAGGGCCGTCACGGCGAACAGGTCGGCGGCGCCGTCCAGCGGGGAGCGCGTCGTGACGAGCGGCACCACGGCCGCGGCGACGAGCGTCGTGCCCGCGAGCACCAGCGGCGCCGCGCGGAACAGCGCGCCCGTGCCGTGCGGGGTGATCGGCTCCTTGCGGAGGAGCTTGCGCAGGTCGCGCCAGGGTTGCAGGACGCCGGCGCCGGCCCGCCCCTCCGCCCTCGCCCGGATCTGCCGCATCAGCCCGGCGAGCAGCGGCGCGCCGGCCGCGACGAGGACGACCTGCAGAACCGTCCCGACGATCCCGGTCACCGGAGCACCGCCAGGGCGATCAGCAGGCCGGTGAAGGCGTAGAAGCCGTACCCGACGTAGCGGTGCACGCTGCCGTCGGCCAGGCCGCGCGCCGCCTCGCCGACGCGGGCGGCGGCGGCGAGGACGGGCCGGTACAGCCGGTGCTCGACGCGGTCGCCGACCCGCGTCCGGTAGGTCACGCTGTCCACGAGATAGGCCGACTCCTTCAGCGGGGTGACGTCCAGGTCGGTTTCGGGGGCGAGGACGTTGTCGAAGACGCGCTGCAGGGGTTCGGCGAACGAGGTCGCGGTGTACTCCATGCGCGGCGACATGGGGCCGGCGCCGCAGTCCCAGAGCCGGGCGCGGCGGCGGGACGCGCGGCGGGTCGCGGCGAGGCGCAGCAGCGCGAGCAGCCCCACGACGGCGACCAGCAGGAAGGCGGCGATGAGCAGCGGCGACACGGTGCCGGACAGCCCGGCGAGGCGCAGCGTCACCGGCCCCGCCACGGCGTCCGGCCCCGGTACGGCGAGGGCCACCGGCCGGGCGATCGAGGGCAGGACGAGCCCGGGCGAGAGCGCCAGGACGACGCAGCCCGCGGCGGCCGCGGCCATCCCGGCGAGCATCGGCGCCGGCGCCTCCCGGGCCTGCGCCGCGGCCGAGCTGCGCGCCCGCGCCAGGAACCCGACGCCGAACGCCTTCACGAACGCGGCGATCGCCAGGCCCGCCGACAGCGCCACCGCGGCGACGGCGAGCGGCATCGTGACCGCCGTCATCGTCCCGCCGGACGGCAGGGCGTGGACGAGGCTCTGCAGCAGCAGCCATTCGCTGACGAACCCGTTGCCGAGCGGGAGCGCGGAGGCCATCAGCGCGCCGGTCCCGAACAGCGCCGCGGTGGCGGGCATGCGGGTCCGCAGGCCGCCGAGGGCGTCCAGGTCGCGGGTGCCGGTGGCGTGCACGACCGACCCGGCCGCGAGGAACAGCAGCGTCTTGAACCCCGCGTGGTTGACGACGTGCAGCAGCGCGGCGGTGAGCGCCAGGGCGGACAGCGTCCGCGCACCGGACGCCGCGAACAGCCCGGACGCCCCGACGCCGACGAGGACGAGGCCCATGTTCTCGCACGTCGAATAGGCCAGGAGCCGTTTGATGTCGCTGGACACGGCGGCCTGGAGGACGCCGTACAGGGCCGACCCGCCGCCCGCCGCCAGGACGGCCAGCCACCACCACGCCGGCCCGCCGCCGAGCAGGTCGAAGCCGACCCGGACGATCCCGTACACGCCGAGGTTCACCATGGCCGCGCTCATCAGCGCCGACACGTGGCTCGGCGCCTCCGGATGGGCGCGCGGCAGCCACACGTGCAGCGGCGCGATCCCCGCCTTGGACGCGAATCCGGCGAAGACCGCGAGGAACACGGCGGCGCGCCCCCACTCGGGGAGCCCGTCCGCCGCCGCGCGGAGCCGCTCGAACGACTCGCCGTGCGCGGCCGCCGCGAACCCGGCCAGCCCGGCGAGGATCACCACCATCCCGAGATGCGTCATGACGGCGTACCACAGGCCCGCCGCGGCGACCTCGTCCCGCCTGCGGTGCTCGGCCACGACGAGCAGCAGCGACGCGAGCGCCATCAGCTCCCACGCCAGCAGGAAGGTGCTCACGCTCGCGGCGGCCGGGACCAGCGCCATCGCCGCGAGGAAGACCGGCGCCATCACCTGCGGGACGCGGCCGTCCAGGCCGCCGTGCCGGGTGTAGCCGATGCCGTAGACGGCGGCGCACACCGCCACCGCCCCCGTGACCGCGACGAACAGGCCGCCCAGCGGGTCGAGGGCCAGCTGGACGCCCGCGAGCGGCAGCAGATCGGGCAGCCGGACGCTCCACTCCCCGCCGCGCATCGCCGAGACCCCGGCGACGACGGCGGCCGCTCCCCCGGCCGCCGTGACCGCCCCGGCGGCCGCCCGCCGGGACCTGGGCGGCAGGACGAGCCCCGCGACGGCCGCGAGCAGGTTCAGTCCGAGGGCCGCCGTGAACGCGGCGGACGTCATCGCCCGGTCAATCCGCGCAGCGCCGCCACGATCGCCTCCGGCTCGGGCGGGCATCCCGGCACCTCGACGTCCACCGGGACGACGTCCCGGACCGCGCCCGCGACGCCGTACGCCTCGGCGAAGACGCCGCAGTTGCGCGCGCAGTCGCCCAGCGCGACGACGACCTTCGGCTCGGGGACGGCCTCATGGGTGCGCCGGAGCGCCATCTCCATGTTGCGCGTGACCGGTCCCGTGACCAGCAGCGCGTCCGCGTGGCGGGGCGAGGCGACCTGGCGCGCGCCGTACCGCTCGGCGTCGTGCACGGGCCCGAACGCCGAGGCGATCTCCACCTCGCAGCCGTTGCACGACCCGGCGTCGACGTGCCGGACCTGGACCGACCCGGCGAGGGCGCGGGCGCGCGCGGGCAGCGCGGGCTCGGGGCGCCTCGGCGCGGCCTCGGCGGCGCGCCCGGTCGTGCGGATCTTGCGGAACAGGTCTCTCACGCGGGTCCCCGGGGTCGAATACTGACATGCGCAATTGCCAACTTTAGCAACTCATAAGCATGCTAAGACCGCATACCCGTCCAACCCGGTCAGGCCCCGGCGCGCCCCCGCCCGCCGGCGGGCCCGGAGGAGCGCATCTCGTCCAGCAGTTCGGCCTGCCCCGACAGCACGCCGGTCAGGATCTCCCGCGCCACCGCGAGCAGGTCCGCGACGCGGGGGCTGGTCAGCGAGTAGATGACCGTCGCCCCCTCCTTGCGGGAGACGACGAGCCCCGCCCGGCGCAGCACGGCGAGCTGCTGCGACAGGTGCGCCGGCTCGATGCCCACCTCCGGCAGCATCTCCGCCACCGCGTGGTCGCGCTCGCTCAGCAGCTCCAGCACCCGGATCCGCGCCGGGTGCCCCAGCGTCTTGAAGAACTCGGCCTTCAGCTGGTAGAGCGGCGCGCTCACCGCGGCCGCCCGCGGACCGTCCGTGGCACCATCGTCCCGGTACTCCTTCGCCGGAGTAGCAACCTTAGCAATTGCTAAGGTTAGCAACTCCTTCCCGCACCGGCCCGCCGGCGGCCGGGCCGCCGCAGGCGCATCCGCGCCCTCTCGTTCCCAGGCTGTAGAACCAGTCCTTCATGTAGTGGTTCGGCTTGTACTCGGAGTGGCGCGATCCGGCTCCGGCGAAGGACCTTTCCGAATGGCTCGGCCGCGGCGTCGCCCGATTCAGCGAGGAGGAGGCCGGCCGCTGCTTCCGCGACGGCTCCCAGCACACCCTTCTCCATGAAGGGCACAGGGCCGTGATCGAGTGCCAGAAGGTCTTCCCCACCGACTGGGAGTTCCGCGTCGACATCAAGCCGTACTGGTGACGCGCGCTCCAGGGGACTGAGGCTCCCCGGAAATTTTCCGGCGCCCGCCGCGCTGGTCCGGTCCGCCAGCGGGACTGGTCGCCCGGCCGCCGCACGCCCTCCCGCCGGCGCCCCCGCGGGGGGTTGCCAGCGCGCCGCCGGCCGGTTACGGTTCAGTCGATTTATAGGAAAGTTTCCTATTAGAAGGTTCACCGGATGCCGCGCGCGCCGCCCGCCACGCACTCACCGACACCGCAGCACGACCGACTCGGGGTTCGGGGGATTCCCGCTCGTCCACACCTCCTACCCGGGAGTGACTTTGCGAAGAACACTTCTCCCCGCTTTCCTGTTCACCGCCCTCTGCTCCCTCGTCCTCGCCCTCCTCGCCCCCGTCGCGGCCAATGCCGCGTCTGTGACGGCGACGTTCACCAAGTCGTCCGACTGGGGCTCCGGCTACGAGGCCAAGTACACGATCAAGAACGAGACCGGCTCGGCGATCTCGTCGTGGAAGGTCGAGTTCGACCTCCCGTCCGGCTCCACGGTCGGGACGTACTGGGAGGCGCTGCTCACCACGTCCGGGCAGCACTCCACGTTCACCAACCGCAACTACAACGGCAACGTCGCCCCCGGCGCGTCGGTCTCGTTCGGCTTCATCGTCAGCGGCTCTGGAACGCCCCAAGGCTGCAGGCTCAACGGCGCGTCCTGCGACGGCGGCGGCACCACCGAGCCCGGCGCGCCCTCGGCTCCCGGCACCCCGACCGTGACCGGCCGGACCGACACCTCCCTCACCCTCTCGTGGTCGGCCTCCTCCGGCGGGCCCACCGGCTACCGCGTCTACGAGGGCTCCGCCGTCCGCGCCACCGTGTCCGGGACGAGCGCCACGATCAGCGGCCTGGCCAAGTGCTCCGACCACACCTACACGGTCAGGGCGTACAACGCGTCCGGCGAGTCCGCGGCGAGCGGGCCGGTGTCGGCCACGACCACCGGCTGCACGACGCAGCCGCCCGGCACCCGCCGGGCCGCGCCCTACCTCTACATGGGCTGGGGCGAGCCGCCGAACCCGGCCACGGTCATGAGCGCGACCGGGATCAAGTGGTTCACGATGGCGTTCATCCTGTCCGGCGGCGGGTGCAGCCCGGCGTGGGACGGGAACCGTCCGCTCAGGGGCGGCGCGGACGAGCAGGCGATCGGCCAGATCCGCGCGGCCGGCGGTGACGTGCTGCCGTCCATCGGCGGCTGGTCGGGCAACAAGCTCGGCCCGAACTGCTCCTCCGCCGATGCCCTCGCCGGCGCCTACCAGCAGGTCATCGACGCGTTCGGCCTGAAGGCGATCGACGTCGACATCGAGAACAGCGACGAGTTCGAGAACGCCGCCGTCCAGGACCGGATCCTCGGCGCCCTCAAGATCGTCAAGCAGCGGAACCCCGGCATCCAGACGATCCTGACGTTCGGCACCGCCACCACCGGTCCGAACTACTGGGGCCAGCGGCTCATCACCCAGGCCGCGGCGCTCCAGGCGAACGTGGACGTCTTCACCGTCATGCCGTTCGACTTCGGCGGCGGCTCGGACATGTACGGCAACACCGTCAACGCGTCCGAGGGCCTGAAGAACCAGCTGAAGTCGGCCTTCGGCTGGTCGGACGCCACCGCCTACTCGCACATGGGCATCTCCGGCATGAACGGCCTGTCCGACCAGCAGGAGCTCACCTCGCCCCAGACGTGGACGCAGATCCGCGACTGGGCGAAGTCCAAGGGCCTCGCCCGCCTCGCGTTCTGGTCGGTCAACCGCGACCGTCCCTGCGCGGGCGGCGGCGTGACCTCCAACTGCAGCGGCATCGACCAGCAGCCGTGGCAGTTCACCAAGATCACGGCAGGTTTCTGACCCTCTCCTCCCGGCGGCCCGCGTCCCCCTCCCTGGACGCGGGCCGCCCCTTCGCGCAGCGCTTCGGCGTCCGCCGCCGCGCAGCCGCGGTGACAAGCAGAGAGCCCCGATCCACAAGGACCGAGGCTCGAATGTTGTTCCGGGGGGTGTCAGCGCTTCAACGCGGCCACCAGCATCGCGAACTCGTCTCGGCTGACGACCAGCTTCGGGCCGTCCGGGTTCTTCGAGTCTCGGACGCCGACACCGGAGGGGAGGCCGGCGACCTCAACGCAGTTGCCGCCATTTCCCGAGCTGCGCGATGACTTTCGCCATGTCGCCCTACTCAGATCCATGATGATCTTCCTTCATGATGCGGCGGATCAGGTCCGCCGACTGCTTCACCGACGAGGCCGACGATTTGATCGACTCGTAGCACATGGCCCAGTAGCCAACGTCCTCAGGGCGCTCGATGAACCGTCCGCCCGTGAGATCCTCAGCGTAGGCCACGGTCACGCCGCCGGGGAGAGCCAGGAGACTGAAGCAACACGTCAAGCCGGCGTGCGCTCCAGTGTCGAAGGGGATCACTTGGAGCGTGACTTTCGGATGGTCGGTGAGTTCCAGGAGATAGCCGATCTGTTCACGCATGATCTTCGCGGATCCGACCGGGCGGCGTAGGACTGGTTCGTCCATGACGACCCACAGCGTTGGGCAGTTCGTCGCGGTGAGCAGCGCTTTGCGCTCCATGCGGCTTGTGACAAGTGCTTCGATCTCCTCCGGAGTATCGCCCGGACGGCCCGTCCTGTGGAGCTCACGCGCATACTCGGGTGTCTGGAGCAGGCCCGGGATGCAGAGGCCCTCGTACCAGCGGATCATGGACGTCTTCTTCTCGACCTCCAGGTACTCCGCGAACCCGGTCGGGAGGCGGTGAGCCTTCTTGAAGTCGAGCGTCCGGGTGAGCGCGCCGCCGGTCTCCAGTTCACGATCGCACGACTCCGCGAACGGCAGGGAGGCGGCGAGCTGCCCCGTCTCGACGCCGGAGATCAGCGACTCCGAGAAGCTGATCCGGGTGGCGAGTTCCGCCTGCGTCAGCCCGGCCTGCTTGCGGTAATGGCGCAGCTCACGTCCCCATATGGCTTGGGGGCTGTACGGGTCGACCACCACTTTCGGCCTCCAGCGTCCGAGTTCAACGACTTCACCGGGCTTCGACGGCACCCCGGTCGAGTTCAGGACGACCCCAGAGTGTCACGACTCCCACACGGAACGTGGCCTTTTCGGTCCAATCTGTGAACACACGAGTTCGGGCGGTGTTTCAGGGAGGTCAGACACATGGCGACGGCAGCGCGCGCACCCGAGACTCCGACACTCGTCCTTGAGCCCGACGCTCAGGCGCCCCGGCTGGCGCGGCGGTTTCTCGCCGAGCGGTTCGCCGAGTGGGGGATCTCGGACGACTACGTGGGGCGGGTCGTGGTCAGCGAACTCGTCACCAACGCCTACCTGCACGGGAAGGGGCAGATCGTCGTGCGGGTGTTCCGTGACGAGCGCGACGGCCTGGTGGTCGTGGAGGTGTGGGACGCCGGCGAAGGACGCCCGCGGGTCCGGCCGGAGGATCACGCGGCCGCGTCGGGGCGGGGGCTCCTGCTGATGGCGGAGATCGTCCACGGGTGGGGCGTCCGGCCGCTGAACGAGGGCGGCAAGGTCACGTGGGCGAAACTGCGAGGCCGCGACGCGGACTGGCCGCTTGATCACAGGTAAGGGATCATGGACGACATGGCCCGTTATCAGCGCGATGCCCAGCTTGAACCGTTTCCTCGTGAGCTGCTGGACGAGGCCGTACGGGCGCTGCTCTCCGCGGTGGAAGAGGCGCCCATCGGTGAGAGCGGCTTCACGTTGGGGGACGAGGTCATCGAGGATGTGCGGCTGGTGAAGGGGCGTCACCTCGCCGCGGGGGCCCGCTACCGGGGAGAGGGCGACGGGTTCGTCGTCGATGTGCACGTGCCCATGTGGAACCGGGTCGGCGAGTCCCGCATCGAGGTCGTCGGCGACGCCGGCGGTCATACGGTCGGCCTGCGGGTGGAGCTGCGCATGTCCGGGCGGCGGCTCCGCAGCCTTCGCGTCACGGGGAATTACCAGGGGCCCAAGCCGTTCCGCGGGTTGCGGCGGGTGAAATGGGAATGCGAGGTGCGGGCCGAGGAATGGTGGTCCGCGCTCGCTCCGAAGACGGCTCCGATCTCGCTGCGAGTCGTGCACCCTTTCGCTTCCGGGGAGCTGCGGATTGCGCGGCGCAAGGACAAGCGCGGACGCTGGTCCGTCAGGATGGCGGCACGGTACGGCGGACGGTCGCTCATGCGTCCGCTGGCCGCGCTGGGGCTGCTCTTCGTGCGGGGGCGCGTCCGGCGTGCGCTGAACGAAGGTTTCGGCAAGGCCGTGTCCGCGTGGAACTCCGAAGTGCCGGGCATGGTCGAGCGGGGCTTGCCGGAGCGGCTTGAATTCGAGCATCAGATAAAGCTCGAAGCCGTGTCTCGCGAGTGGGTCGAGGAGTATGTGGCCGCTCTTCACCGCGAGATCGAAAAGCTGTCTTTCCATAAACGGCGGCTCGTTGAGGGCGGCGCGGGCTTCGGCGTCCGGCTGCTCAAGGGCAAGCACATCAGGCCGGGCACCGGCTATCGCATCGCGTTCGCGGACGACGAGGTCGAGCCGCTCGACCTGCACGTCGCGGCGTGGGACTTCGACGGGCGGAACCGCATCGAGTTCAGTACCCCGGACGATGTGCAGACGGGGTGGGTCGAGATCGACAGCGCCCGGAAGGTCGGCGCCGTCCGCGCCGGGTTCGCCGGCGAGTTCGAGGGCTTGCCCGCCGTGACGGCTGAGGCCGAAGCCGATCTCGGACGCTGGTGGAGCACGGGCGCCCTGCTCCGCGTCAGCGCCGCGCACCCGGTGGGCGAGGCGGGCCTGACCGCCGACCGGGCCGCGGACGAGGGCGGGCAGTGGACGGTGCACGTCGCCGCCACCGTCGCGGGCCTGGCGTGGGCGCGCCACCTGGTCGCGCTCGCCGGGCTGCTGTCCGGTCCCGCACTGAGGCGCTCGTTCCGCGAGAACGCGGACGCGTTCGCCGAGAAGTGGAACGGCGCCGCCCCCGGAAGCGGGCCCGCCGGCCAGGCCGCGGCCTCCACGCTCCGCGCCCTCCTGGGCCGCTAGGCGTATTGGCAGGTCTCGCCGAAGCAACGGCGCTTTCTCGGTGTTTCATGCCGATATTCGGGCGGGCCCGTGCTGGTTCGGCGCGCAAGCTGGGGTGGTTGACGGAGGGCCGCGAGGCGGGGGTTGCCCAGGTCACGGACGCTGGTTACCTTGCTCCCAAATAGATAGGAAACCTTCCTGACAATTAGCGGCATCGGGGTTCGGGGGAATCCGCCGGCTTTCCGACCACGAGGGAGTACCCCTTGCGCCCCCGCTCTGTGCTCAGTGTCCTCGCCGTCCTGCTCGCCGTCCCGCTCGCCCTCCTCGTCCCGGCCGCCGCGCACGCCGAAGCGGGCGCGACCGCGACGTTCGGCAAGCCCTCCGACTGGGGCTCGGGGTGGGAGGGGCGGTTCACGCTCACCAACGGCACCGGTGCCGCGATCGACGGCTGGCGGGTCGAGTTCGACCTGCCGGCCGGGACGTCCGTCGGCACCTACTGGGACGCCCTCCTCACCAAGGACGGGCAGCACCACACGTTCACCGACCGCGGCTACAACGCCGCCATCCCGGCGGGCGGATCGGTCACGTTCGGGTTCCTCGGGAACGGTCCCGGGAGCCCGCAGAACTGCACGTTCAACGGCGAGCCCTGCACCGGCGGCCCCACCGATCCGGGCGGGCTCGGCACGCCCGGATCGGTGGCCGTCACCGGACGCACGGACACCTCGCTGACGCTGACGTGGGAGCCCGCCACCGGGACGCCGTCCGGATACCGCGTCTACGAAGGCTCGTCCGTCAAGGCGACCGTCACCGGCACCACCGCCACCATCGGCGGGCTCGCGAAGTGCGAGACGCACACCTACACGGTCAAGGCGTACGACGACGAGGGCGAGTCGGCCGCCGGCGGCCCCGTCACCGCGACGACCAGCGGATGCGCGACCGGGCCGCTCCCCCGGCACTTCCTGACCGGCTACTGGCACGACTTCGTGAACCCGGCGCAGGAGCTCAGGCTCTCCCAGGTGCCGGACGAATACGACCTCATCGCGGTCGCGTTCGGCGAGGCCACGGCGCGGGCAGGCGAGGTCGCCTTCCGGGTCGACCCGGAACTCTCGACCGCCCTCGGCGGCTACACCGACGCCCAGTTCAAGTCGGACATCGCGGCGCTCCAGGCCAGGGGCAAGAAGGTCATCCTGTCGGTCGGCGGCGAGAAGGGAACGGTCCGGGTGTCGGACGGCACGTCCGCCCGGCTCTTCGCCGACTCCGTCTACGGGCTCATGACCGAGTACGGGTTCGACGGCCT
Source organism: Spirillospora sp. NPDC127506 (assembly GCF_040302145.1). Classification (NCBI taxonomy): domain Bacteria; kingdom Bacillati; phylum Actinomycetota; class Actinomycetes; order Streptosporangiales; family Thermomonosporaceae; genus Spirillospora; species Spirillospora sp. NPDC127506. The sequence continues at coordinate 53,961 of NZ_JBEORG010000028.1, forward strand.
CGACATCGACCTGGAGAACGGCCTCAACCCGGCCTACATGGAGCAGGCGCTGCGCGCGCTCCGCGCCAAGGCCGGCGCCGGCCTGATCATCACGATGGCGCCGCAGACGCTCGACATGCAGTCCACCGGCGGGTCCTACTTCCAGCTCGCGCTGAAGATCAAGGACATCCTCACCGTCGTCCACATGCAGTACTACAACTCGGGCGCGATGCTCGGCTGCGACCAGAAGGTGTATTCGCAGGGGACGGTCGACTTCATGACCGCGCTCGCGTGCATCCAACTGGAGGGCGGGCTCCGTCCCGACCAGGTCGCGCTGGGGCTGCCGGCCGGTCCGGGCGCGGCGGGCGGCGGTGTCGTGGCGCCGTCGGCGGTCGGCGACGCGCTCGACTGCCTCGCGAAGGGCACCGGGTGCGGCTCGTTCAGGCCGCCCCGCGCGTATCCCGACATCCGCGGCGCGATGACGTGGTCCATCAACTGGGACGTGACCAACGGCGGCGGCTTCGCGAACACCGTGGGCCCGCACCTGGACACGCTGCCGTAGGAGGCCGGAGATGCGGAAGATCTGGGTCCTGGCGGCGCTGGTCGCCGGGCTGCTGGTCGGGGTCACGGCCCCGGCGCAGGCGGCGAACATCCTGGCCAACGCCGGGTTCGAGAGCGGGTCGCTGAGCCCGTGGGCGTGCGACGGCGGGTCGGTCGTCGGCAGTCCCGTCCGGACGGGGAGCCACGCGCTCGCCGGCGGTGTCACGGCCGGCAGCACCGGTCAGTGCACGCAGACGGTGGCCGTGCAGCCGAACACCGCCTACACGCTCGAAGCCTGGGTGCGCGGCAACTACGTGTACCTCGGCGTGACCGGCGGATCGTCCACCTGGACGCCGTCCGCCACCGATTTCACCAAGCTGTCGGTTGCGTTCACCACCGGCGCGAATCAGACGTCCGCGCAGATCTTCCTGCACGGCTGGTACGGCACCGGGACGTACTACGCGGACGACGTCGTCCTGGACGGTCCCGGCGGCGAACCGCAGCCGGGAGTGCCGGGTACGCCTGGAACGCCCCAGCTCGGCGCCATCACCGACACCTCGATCGCCCTGTCCTGGGGCCAGGCGTCGGGGACGGTCACCGGCTACCGCGTCTACGAGGGCAGCACGGTCAAGGCGACCGTGACCGGTACGAACGCCACCATTTCCAACCTGGGAAAGTGCACCTCGCACAGCTACACGGTCGCGGCCTACAACGACGTCGGCGAGTCGGCCAAGTCGCAGCCCGTGAGCGGCCGCACGTCCGGCTGCGTCAACACCGGACTGCCCAAGCACGCCCTCATCGGCTACCTGCACGCGAGCTTCGCCAACGGCTCCGGCTACGTGCGCATGGCGGACGTCCCCGACGCGTGGGACATCATCGACCTCGCGTTCGGCGAGCCGACGTCGCCGACGTCCGGCGACATCCGGTTCACCCGCTGCCCGGTCGGCGAATGCCCGAACGTGGAGAGCGACGAGGAGTTCATCGCCGCGATCCGCGCGAAGCAGGCGCAGGGCAAGAAGGTGCTGATCTCGATCGGCGGCCAGAACGGCCAGGTGCAGCTCACGACGACGGCCGCGCGCGACAAGTTCGTCCAGTCCGTGTCGGCGATCATCGACAGGTACGGGCTGGACGGCCTGGACGTCGACTTCGAAGGCCACTCGCTCTACCTCGACGCCGGCGACACCGACTTCCGCAACCCCACCACCCCGGTCATCGTCAACCTGATCTCCGCGCTGAAGTCGCTCAAGGCGAGGTACGGCGGGAAGTTCGTCCTGACGATGGCGCCGGAGACGTTCTTCGTGCAGGTCGGCCACCAGTTCTACGGCGGTTCGGGCGCGGGCGACAACCGGACGGGCGCGTACCTGCCGGTGATCCACGCGATGCGCGACGACCTGACCGTCCTGCACGTCCAGGACTACAACTCCGGTCCGGTGATGGGCCTGGACGGCCAATACCACACCATGGGCGGCGCCGACTTCCACATCGCGATGACCGACATGGTGAAGGCCGGCTTCCCCGTCGCGAACACCGGTCATACGTTCCCCGGCCTGCGCCCCGACCAGATCGGCATCGGCCTGCCCGCCGCCGTCAGCGCCGGCAACGGGTACACGCCGCCCGCGCAGGTGCAGCAGGCGGTGACCTGCCTGGTGAAGGGCACCGGCTGCGGCGGCTACACGCTGCGCGGCGGGACCTCCCCTGACCTGCGCGGCCTGATGACCTGGTCGGTCAACTGGGACCGCTACTACGGCTGGCAGTTCATGGACAGCCACGAGCCCTTCCTCAACGGCCTCCCGTGACCCCCTGCCCCGGAGGACCACCCCACCCCCACCCCGGAGGAAGAAGCATGAGTTCGATCCGCACGAAGGCCGCCGCGGCGGCGGTCGCCGTGCCGGCCGCGTCCGTCCTGGTCGTGCTCGGCACGGCGACCGCGGCGAGCGCGCACGGCACCATGTCGGACCCGCCGAGCCGCGTGTACACCTGCTTCCTGGAGGGCCCGGAGACCCCGGACTCCGACGCCTGCGAGGCGGCCGTCGCGGCGAGCGGCACCCAGGCGTTCTACGACTGGAACGAGGTGTCGCTGCTGAACGCCGGCGGGCGCAGCCGCGAGATCATCCCGGACGGCCGGTTGTGCAGCGCGGGCCGCGCGAAGTACCGGGGCCTCGACCTGCGGCGCGCCGACTGGCCCGCGACGCCCATGCGGCCCGGCCGGCAGACGGTCACCTACCACGCGACCGCGCCCCACTCGAACAGCGACTTCGAGTTCTACATCACCCGCGAGGGCTGGGACCCGACGCAGCCGCTGCGCTGGTCCGACCTCGTCCCGCTGGCGACGTTCACCCACCAGTACCCGACGACGTTCACCCAGTGGACGCTCGACATCCCGCCCCGCACGGGACGCCACGTCCTGTACTCGATCTGGCAGCGGGTCGTGGGAAGCGAGGAGGCGTTCTACACCTGCTCCGACGTCGACTTCGGCGGCTCCAACACCCCGACGCCCACTCCCACTCCCACCCCGACGCCCACGCCGACCGAGACGCCGACCCCCACCCCCACGCCGACCGAGCAGCCGGGCGGCGCCTGGCAGGCAGGGACGTCCTACGCCGTCGGCGACCGGGTGACCTACGGCGGCGCGACCTACGAGTGCCGCCAGGCGCACACGGCGATCGCCGGCTGGGAACCGCCCAGCACGCCCGCGCTGTGGCTCCGGGTCTGAGCACGGCACCGTGAGGCGCAGCGTGTCGGCGTACGGAGCGCTGGCGCTGCTCGCCGCGTGCGGTCTGCTGCTGATCGCGCAGTGCGGGGCCGCCGGCCGGTCATCGTCCGGCGGCCCCGCCCCGGCGGCGCGCGGCGGGCCGGGGTTCAACGCCACCGACGTGATGTTCCTGCAGATGATGCTCCCGCATCAGGAGCAGGGCGTGAAGCTGGTCCGGCTCGCGAGGCGGCACCCCGTCCGCCCCGAGGTGCGGACGCTGGCCGCGGCGATCGAGACCACGGAGGCCGCCGAGGCGCGGCGGATGCGGGACCGGCTGCGCGGCTGGCGGCGGCCCCTGCGGGCGCATCCAGGCGAGCACGCGGCGCACGGCGGGATGCCGCGGACCACCGACGCCGAACTGGCGGCCCTCGCCGGGTCACCGCCGGGCCGGTTCGAGCGCGCGTTCCTCAATCTGCTGATCGCCCATCAGGACGACGCCGTCCAGATGGCGCGGCTGGAGGCCGGCAAGGGCGAGGACGCGTGGACGAGGCGCCTGGCGCAGCGCGTCGAGAAGTCCCGCTCCGCCGAGATCGACCAGATGCTGGCGCTCCTCGGCTCTCCCTGCCGGAACGCATCACCGTGAGGGGACGCCCCCGCAGACACCGGTTCACGTCGCGACGGCCTGAGCTGAGTCCCCCGGTCCCCCGATCCCGCCCCCGATCCCGGGGCCGGCGTCGTCGCCCCCGCTCGCGGCGCCGGCCCCGCTCCATTGTGAAAGAGCCCGCGCACCCTCGGCGCGCGGGCTCTGGCGCAGCTCCGTCACCAGCGGTCGAGATGCAGCACCTCGTCCAGCGGGACGCGCGGGGCGGGCCGGAACGCGTCGCCGGTGTAGTAGGCGGTCGGCAGCAGGGCGCCCTGCCGGACGTCCCCGGGCAGGCCGAGCAGCTCCGCGACCTCCCGCTCGTACACCAGGTGCAGGGACGTCCAGGCGGTGCCGAGCCCGCGGGCGCGCGCCGCGAGCGCGTAACTCCAGGCGGCCGGCAGCAGCGACCCCCACAGGCCGGCCTGGTTGCCGGCGGGCAGCTCGCCGCCCTCGACCCGCAGGCACGGGATCACCAGGACGGGCACCTCGCCCATGTGCTCGCCCAGGTAGGCGGCGCTCTCCCCGACGCGGCGCTGCACCTCGGCGCGGTCCGGGTCGTCCTTGTAGAGGTCGCCGGCCGACTGCTTCGAGGCGGCGTAGGCCGCGAACGCGCGCCGGTAGTACTCGCCGATCGCCGCCCGCTGGTCGGGGTCGGTCACGACGATCCACTGCCAGCCCTGCCGGTTGCTGCCGCTCGGCGCCTGCAGCGCGATCTCCAGGCACTCGCGGACGAGCCCGATGGGCACGGGGCGGCCGAGGTCGAGGCGCTTGCGCACCGCGCGGGTCGTGGTCAGCAGTTCGTCCGGGCTCAGCGGCAGTGTCGTCATGCGCCCATCGTGCACCGCGATCAGTCCACGTCGACCACCGGGTTCAGGAACACCTCCTTGGCCTCGGCGGGGGTGATGCCGGTGCGGCCGGTGAGGTCGTTGCGCGGGTCGGCGAACCGGAACCGGTAGCCGCGCGGCGGCAGGTGGCCGATCTCCCACCAGTTGCCGTCGAGGTCCTTGAGGTAGAACGAGTAGACGCCGTGCTGGCGGAGGGGCTTGTTCAGCTCCTTCACGCCGTACTCGTCGGCCACCTCCGCGATCCGGCGGTACGCCTCGTCGACCTCCTCGTCGCTGCCGACGTCGAGGCCGTTGTGGTAGAGGAGCGGCATGTCGGGGCGGTCCGGCTTGGACTCCACGCACACGTACGTGTGGTCGCCGCCGAGCCGGACGTAGAGCGCCGCCATCATCGGCTGGACGACTTCGAGCCCTAAGACCTCCTCGTAGAAACGGCGGGTCGCGGTCACATCGGTGATCTTGAGCGTGCCATGGGAAAGGAAGCGGGACTTGACAGCGGGTTCCTTCGTCGAGCGGTGCGTGATCGCGGGCATGGACCCTCCAATTCGACGTCCTCGCAAGGCGCCGCAACGGCAGCCGTTCCCATCTATTTCACGGCAATTAGCCGCTTTAGGGAACCCTTGGGGTCTTACGTTGCGCTTGAGCGGCGAGCGACTAGTCTGTCGGAATGGTTGCCACTTCCGGCGTTTCCTCCGCTCCGTCCAGGCTTGGCTGGCTTGACGCGCTGCGCGGCGGGGCGGCCCTGGCGGTGGCGCTGCACCACGCGAGCTACGTCTACCTCCCCTCACTACGGGTCTGGCTGAAGGAGTGGTTCGATCCCGGCCTGGCCGGCGTCCTCGTCTTCTTCCTCGTCAGCGGATACATCATCCCCGCGTCGCTGGAGCGCCGCGGCAGCGTGCGCGGCTTCTGGATCGGCCGGTTCTTCCGCATCTACCCGCTGTTCGCGGTGACCTGCCTGCTCGCGATCCTGCCGTTCCTGCTGGGCGTGCTCGGGCTGCGCGCCGGGCTGGAGCAGTACTCCCCGGCGACCGCCGTCCTGGCGCACCTGACGATGCTGCAGGACCTGCTGAACGTCCCGAACGCGATGAACGTGCTGTGGACGCTCTCCTACGAGATGGCCTTCTACCTGATGGTCGTCGCGCTGTTCGTGGTGGGCGGGCACCGCAGGTCCGCGCCCGCCGCCGTCGCCCTCACGGCCGCCGCGCTGGTCGCGGTCGCGCTGACGGCGACCGGCCTGCTGACCGGCGCCCGCGTCCCGGCCGCGCTGCTGTCCCGGGCGGCCGGGACGGGCCCGGTCGTCGCGGTGACGGCCGCCGCCCTGCTGCTGGCGATCGGGGCCGCGGTGTCCCGGCACGCCGCGGCCCGCGTCGCGGGCGGGCTCCTCGGCGGCCTCGTCGCCCTCGTCCTGGTCGCGGTGAACGGCCGCGTCGGCGCATGGGAGGGCCTGATCATGCTCGCGGTCATGTTCGCGGGCACCGCCGTCCACCGCGCCGAGCGCGGCCAGATCACACGGCGGGCCGGCGCCGCCGCGGGCGGCGTCGTCCTCGCCGGCGCCCTCGCCGCCGGCCTGTGGCACGCCGCCCCCTACGGCCTCAACGCCCAGGTGGTCTGGGCCGGTGCCGTCCTCTCCGCCGCCCTGGCCTTCACCGTCGGGTGGCGCCTGCGGCACCGCCGCTTCCCCGCCTGGGCCACCGGCCTCGGCACCATCAGCTTCTCCCTCTACCTGCTGCACCCGCTGCTGCTGATGGTCGCGGCCCAGTTCCTCGGCTCGTCCGGCCGCGACGACGCCGTGGGCCTGACCCTCTTCCTGCTGGTCCTGCTGGCGGCCGGCTGGGCGTCCCAACGCTGGATCGAGGCCCCCGCCCAACGCCTCGGCCGCCGCCTGACCCGCCCGCCCGCAGCGGATCCACGGCTGAAACCGCGCCCGGTCACAGCTTCTTCGCACAGATGACGTCACTGCTCAGCCATCCGCCCGGCCGATCGCCGACATATCGCGGTCAGGGATAGGACAATCCACCGCTTTCGGATTCGGCCGCTCGAATGGCGAGCGAGCCATATATCGTTCACGTCCGGTCGGTCTTCTGCCACTTTCGCCTTCCGCACCGTCACATGGCGGGCGGACCGGTTTCCCGGGGGTGGTCGTTTGGCTGTGATCGGCGTGTGATCCGGTGTGCCTACGGTTGACGGGTGACCCGGGACCACTACGCCGTCCTCGGTGTCGCGCGGGACGCGTCGCAGGACGACATCAGAGCCGCCCGCCGGGCCCGGCTGCGCGAGGCCCACCCGGACGCGAACCCGGACGACCCGACGGCGGCCGAGCGTTTCGCCCTCATCTACGAGGCCGCGGAGGTCCTCGGGGACCCCGAACGCCGCAGGGCCTACGACGCCTCGCTCCGCGCGGGCCCCGGCCGTCCCCGGACCTGCTACGACGTTCTGGAAGTCGCGCCGGACGCGTCCGCCGCGGAGATCACCGAGGCGTACCGGAACATCGTCCGCGCGGCGGGCAGGCCGATCCCGGAGAGGGCGGTGACGGCCTACCGGCGGATCGGCGACCCGCGCCGCCGCGCCGGATACGACCGCGAACTCGGCATCCCGACAAGGGGGCAGGCGGGCGACATCGTCGTCCAGGTGCCGCGGGACGCCGCCCGGGCGGGCGCCGCCTCGGTCGCCGTCCCCGACCGGGAACTGTGCCCGCACTGCGACGGCTTCGGCCGCATCCCGCTGCCCTGCGACGTCTGCGAAGGCCGCGGGTACTGGCGATGGGCCGGCTCGGGCACGCGGTGCGGGGCCTGCGGCGGCCGCGGCACCGACGAGCGCGCCTGCTACCGGTGCGTCCTGTCCGGCTGGGTCGGGACCACCCGGACCGTGGCCGTGCGGATTCCGGACGGCTTCCACGCGGGCACGCGCGTCACCGTCCGCGACGACCTTCTCGGGCTGGTCGCCTTCCGGCTCGTCCCCGCCGACGAGCATCCGATGGCGGACGAGGTCCAGTGACCCCGGAGCGGCGGTCGTGAGCGGCGGGCGCGGAGCGGGCAACCCGTGGGGGGCCGAAGTCATGGCCACCGGCATCGTCTCGGTGGGGCTGCACCTCGCGGGGTTCCTGTGGGCGGCGCGGGTGCTGCTGGGCCTCGCCGCGGCGCTGTGGGTCGCCCTCGCCGTGACGTTCTGCGCGCTGTTCGGCGGCGCGGGGCGGTGGCGGGAGGAGACGTCGGCCCCCGCCGCGCTGACGACCGTCGCCGGGACGGGGGTGCTCGGCGACGGCGTCGCGATGATCTCGCGGCCGGTGGCGGCCGCCGTGCTGCTCGCGCTCACCGCGGCGCTGTGGCTCGCCCTGCTGCCCCGCGTGCTCGGCAACCTGCGGTGGCCCGTCCCGGGCGCCGCGTACATGGTGACGGTCGCGACGCAGGCGGTCGCGGTGCTGGCGGCGACGCTGGCGGTGGAGCTGCCGGCGCGGTGGCTGCTGTGGCCGTCCGGGGCGATGCTCGTCCTCGGCCTCCTGCTGTACGTGCTGGTGCTGGCGCGTTTCGACTTCGGGGAGCTGGTCGGCGGGGCGGGCGACCACTGGGTGGTGGGCGGCAGCCTGTCGATATCGGCGCTGGCGTTCGCGAAGGTGACGCTCGCGACGGACGGTCCCGCGCCGCTCGCCTGGGGGACGCTGGCCGTCCTCGCGGTGGCGCTGACCTGGTACGCGGTGCTGGTGGTCTGCGAGGTGCTGCGCCCCCGGACGGCCTACGACGCCCGCCGCTGGTCGACGGTGTTCCCGCTCGGCATGACGGCCGTCGCGGCGATGACGGCGGGCCGGGCCTGCGGCGTCCCGTGGCTCGGGACGCTCGGCGAGGCCCTGCTGTGGCCCGCCGCCGTCGCCTGGGTCGTCGTCGCGGCCGGGGCGGTGCGTCACGCCGTCGCGTCCGCCTCGTCCTGACGGCGGGGGCGGGGCAGGAACGCGACGATGACCGTCCCGGCGGCGGTGATCGCGGCGGCGACGAGGAACGCGGCCGCGTAGCCGTCCGCGAGGTCGGAGCGCGCGGCGGCGGCCGTGCCGAGGACGGTGAGGCCGATGGCCCCGCCGATCATGCGGGACGTGTTGACGATGCCCGCCACCGCGCCGGCCGCGGACTCGTCCACGCCGCTCGTGGACGCCTCGACCAGCGGCGTCATCAGCAGGCCGAAGCCGAGGGCCATGGTCGCGCCCGGCCCGAGGATGGAGCCGAGGAAGGTCCCGCCGGCGTCCAGCACGGCGCTCTGCCAGGCGAACCCGGCCGCGGCCATGAGGCCCCCGGCGCCGGCGAGGAGGCGCGCGTCCATGCGGGCCATCATGGCGGGGGCGATCCGGGAGCCGATGATGATGCCGGCGGTGTGCGGGAGGAACGACAGCCCGGTCCGGACGGCGCTGTAGTGCAGGACGTTCTGCATGTACAGCGACAGGAAGTACCAGAGCGCGAAACCGGCCGTCATCAGGACCAGCGTGGCGATGTTGCCCACCGCCACGGTGCGCAGGCGGAACAGCCCGAGCCGGACGAGCGGGTGCGGGGTCCGCGCCTCGACGCCGACGAACACGGCCAGCAGCGCGAGCCCGGCGGTGAGCGGGATCAGGGACGTCCAGCCGTGGTCCTCGGTCTGCCCGATGCCGAAGGCGAGCAGCCCCACGCCGGCGGTGACGAGGACGGCGCCGGGCACGTCGAGCCGGACGCGCCCCGCGCCCCGGCCGTCGTCGCGGAGCCACCGGGCGGCGACCGCGGCGACCGCGACGCCGACCGGGACGTTGATCAGCAGCACCCAGCGCCAGCTCAGGTAGTCGGTCAGCAGCCCGCCGACGAGCCCGCCGGTCGCGCCGCCCGCGGTGCCGACGGCCGTCCACATGGCGATCGCCTTCGTCCGCGCGGGCCCGGCCGGGAACGTCGCGGTGACCAGCGACAGCGTGACGGGCGCGAGGATCGCGGCGCCGACCCCCTGCACCGCGCGGGCGCCGATCAGCATGGCGCCGTCCTGCGCGAAGCCGCCCGCGAGGCTGGCGGTGACGACCAGGCCGAGGCCCGCCAGGAAGACGCGCTTGCGCCCGTAGAGGTCGGCGGCGCGCCCGCCCAGCAGCAGGAACCCGGCGAACGCCACCGAGTAGGCGTTGACGACCCATTGCAGGCCGGTGGCGCCGAGCCCGACGCCTTCGCGGATGTGGGGCAGCGCGACGTTGACGACGGAGACGTCCAGGACGACGAGGAACTGGCCGATGGACGCGGCGAGCAGCGCGGCCCAGCCCGGCGTCCTCGCGGCCGTCCGCGCGGCTTCCTCGTCGGTGAGGTCGGTTGCGGTCATAGGGGACATGCTGCCTTTCACCCCGGCCTGCCCGCGTCGGGCAACGGGACCAGAGGACTACGTCCCATCGGCCTAGGTCCCCGCCCGCGTTTCGGCCGGCCCATGGACGGCATCAGTGTGCCGGGGGTATGGATGCGGACGAAACGGAAAGAACGGTCGCACGGCGGCGATGGCACGGAGGTTTCATGCGCGGCCCGGATGAGGACGACGATGACGGGCTCAGGTGGCCGGCGGGCGACGCCCGGACGGTCCGGCAGGTGTTCGACGCGGCCCCCGCCGCGATCGTCGGCCTGGACGGGCCGAACCACACCGTGGTCGCCGCGAACGCCGCCGGCCGCGGCCTGCTGGGCGCCGACCCCATCGGGCGGGAGATCCGCGACCTCGTCCCCGAGGCGGTCGGGCAGCAGCTCATCGGCGCGCTGGACCGCCCCTTCGCCACCGGCGTGCCCGAGCTGATCACCGAGTGGCGCGTCCAGCTCGGCGCGGGCGAGGGCCTCGCCCCCGATGACGTCTACATCGACGGCGCCGTGGTGCCCCGCCGCGCCCCGGACGGGACGGTGACGGGCCTCGTCGCGGTCGTCCGGGACGTCACCTCGCGGGTCCGGGACCGGCGGGCGCGGCGCCGCTCGCCCCGGCCGAGCACGGACGCCCGCGACGCCGTCGGCGTCCTGCAACGGCAGCTGCTGCCGCCCGGCCTGCCCGTCCTGCCGGGCCTCGCCATCGGCGGGAGCTACCTGCTCGGCCGCGCCGAGTCGTCCGCCGGCGGCGACTGGTTCGACGCCGTCCCGCTGCCGGACGGCCGCGCCGCCCTCGTCGTCGGCGACGTCGCCGGGCACGGCGTGGCCGCGTCCGCGGCGATGGGCCAGCTCCGCGCCGTGCTGCACGACCGCCTCGACCACACCGGCGACATCGCCGGGGCGCTCGCCGCCGCCGGACGGCTCGCCGGCCGGCTCCCCGCCGCCCGCGCCGCGACGGTCTGCGTCGCCGCCGTCGACCGGCTGACCGCGCAGACGCTCGAACTGCTCGTCCGCGCGACCGGCCACACCGACGACATCGCACTGCTCGCCGCCCAGCTCACCGACCCGCCGTCCCCCCTCCTGCTGGACATGCGCGCGGACCCGGCCGCGATCCCCGCCGCCCGCAAGGCCCTCGACGAGTGGCTGTACGACCTGGGCGCCCGCACGGAGGACGTCGCCTTCCTGCGGCACGGCGTCGGCGAGCTCGTCACCAACGCCGTCGAGCACGCCTACGGCTCGCCCCCCGGCAACGTCCGGCTGCGCGCCGCCCCCACGAGCCGCGGCACGGTCGAGGTCGAGGTGTCCGACCGGGGCCGCTGGCTGGAGCACCGCCACGACACCGACCGCGGCCGCGGCCTCGCCATGGCCAGCGACTTCGTCGACGAACTCGGCGTCGAGACGGCGCCGTCCGGGACGACGGCGACCGTCCGGCACCGCCTGCTCCGCCCCGCCCGGCTGCTGACCTCGCCCGACTTCACCCCGCCCGAGGCCCCGCCCGACTCCCCCGGACTCCTGCTGATCCTGGACCAGCCCTCCCCCGGCGCCCCGCGCATCCGGGTGGACGGCCCCGTCGACTCCGCCACCGCCGCCCAGCTGCGCGAGGAACTCCAGCTCCGCACCCGCGGCGGCACCCGCCCCCTCACCGTCGACCTGACCGGCGTCACCCACCTGGCCAGCGCCGGCGTGGCCGTCCTCCACGAGGCCGACACCCGCACCGCCGCCCTCGGCCACCCGCTCACCCTCTACGCCCCGGCCGGCAGCCCGGCCCACCACGTCCTCACCACGGCCGCCCTCCCCCACACCACCACCGACCCCGGCTGACCCGCCGGCACACCGACCGGACTCGGTCAGACGTGCCTCACCAGCCGTCCACGGGCCGGCGGCACCACGAGAATCAACGCATGGCAACACAACCGCCGACTCCCAAAGAAGGCGACATCCGGATCAACGACGATGACAAGGTGGAGTACTACGACGGAACCGGATGGGTTCTCCACGAGGAACTGCCGGACGACCTGGGGGAGGCGGACGTGATCATGCGTGCCGACCACCGCGGTGACGATCTGCAGATCTCGTGACCTCTCCGGCCGAAGCCGCCGCGCCCGATCCGGCCGTCCAGGCTCTGCACGCGTCGGTCGCGGACATGCGCGGCACCGCCCGGTGGATCACCGGGGCCGCCGCGGGGGTCGGCGGACTCGTCCTGGCCGGCGGGCCCCTGGCGGTGGTGAGCAAACTCGACGACTGCGGCGACGTGGTCGCGGCGGTCGGCGGGCTCCTGCTGGCACTCGCCGGAGCGGCCTGGACGGTCTGGCGGACCAGTGACGTCCTCGCGCCCAGGGTCAGCACCCTCGATGACCTCCAGAAACCGGAACTCTCCGGGCTCAGGGGACTGATCGCACGCGACCCCGCCGCCTTCTACGGGCCCTTCACACCCGATCCGGCCGCGCTGCAGCGGGAATGGAGACTGCGGAGCCGCATCAGCATCAACCTCGAGGCGCGGCTGGCCCGCGAGAGCGACCCCGAAAGGCGCCGGATCCTCGAACACGAGTCGGCGGCCGCGCGTTCCAACGCGCTCCTCGCCCAGCGGACCCGGCAGCGGCTGCTAGCCTGGATCCACGCCTGGCAGGTCCGGCAGGCGCTGCGCCGGACCCGGCGCGAGGCGCTTCTCGCCTCTCTCGCCGTCCTCGCTGGGGGATCACTGTTCTTCACCGCCCCCCTGGACAACAAGGAGACTCCCCCCGTGCTGCGCGTCTGCATCGTCACGCCGGCCCCGACCGGCGGGACGGCCACCATCCCGGCGGACGCGTGTGGCGGCTGATCCCGGACCGCCAGAAGCGTGGCGGCTGACAATCCGCGAGGACGGCGTATCGCTGCACGCCGGTAATGTCCTCGCCGTCCGGGGCCCCGGTGTGGCCGGCACATTCACGCTGCGCGAGATGCACCGCGCCCTGGAAAGGCTGCGGGACACCGCCGGAGGCGACCGCAAGACCTGGCCCGAGGCCGAGCGGCTGCTGCGACGCCTGGGCCGCGCGCTGGCCGCGGCCATCAGCCCGGACGCGGCCGGACGGCTCGCCGAGGCCGTTGCTCGTGCTGGACGGTCCGGCCGCAGGCTGACGCTGGGACTCGACATCGAAACGGGCGTCCTGGCCTCGCTGCCATGGGAGGCCATGCTCCTGCCCGGGACGGACTCGCCTCTCGCGATCCATGACGCGGTGCTTCCCTACCGCGGCGCGAACGCGATACGGCCCCCAGCCGGACCCGGGCGAGCGACGCTGCGGGTCGTGGCCCTGCTCGCAAGCCCGCAGTCCCGTTTCGGCAGGTCCAGCGCGGCTCTCCTCGATCTGGAGAGCGAGACCCGGCGGCTGGTCAGCGCTGCGTCGTCCTCAGACGGCTCACTGGATCTCAGAGTGCTCAGTACCGGAAGCCTGGACGCCCTCGCCGAGGCGGTGGAGACCGATCCGGCCGACGTCGTCCACATCGTGTGCCACGCCGAACCCGGCCGGCTGCTCCTTGAGGACGCAGCGGGCGAACGCCGGCCCGTCAGCGCGCGCGATCTCGCGGCGGCGTGGAGGAAGGCCCCTCCGACGGTCGTGGTGCTGGCCGGGTGCTCCACGGGAGCGCAGATCCGGTCGGCACCGGCTCCGGCTGGAGGAGCGCGGTATCTCAGCGGCCTGGCGCAGGATCTCGCGGATCTGGACGTCACCGCGGTGATCGCCATGACGGCTCCCGTGCGGGACGTCTACGCCGGTCACCTCATGGCCGCCGTCTACTCGCGGCTGGGCGCGGACGGCGACCTGCCTGCGGCTCTGCACACGGCTCGCGCCGACCGGGAGCGGGTCAGGCGGCAGGACAGGGACTGGCTTCCCGAGTGGCATGTCCCCGTCCTGTTCGCGGGGTCGCCGCGGGCTCGGTCCTCCCATCCGCGACCGGCGGCGCCCGCAGCCGTACCCGATGCGCCCCTGGCGCTTCCACTGGGCGCCTTCGTCGGACGGCGGGCCCTCCTCCGCGCCGCGGTACGCGCGTTGACCGAGCACGCCGGCCTCATCGTCCACGGGGTGGGCGGAGGAGGGAAGTCGGCCTTCCTCGGCGAGGTGCTGCGGGCGCGCGCCGCCGACGGCCCCGTCGCCGTCCTCGCCGGACCGGTCGACCCGGACGGGATCATGGACAAGGTCGCGGCCGTCCTCGCCGAGACGCCGCAGGCCCCGGTCCCGGTGGCCTTGGTCGATCCCGACCGCGACTGGCGCGACCGCCTCACGGCCCTGTCCGAACTCCGCGCCTCCGGCGAAGAGCGGCCACCGATCACGCTCGTCCTGGACGACTTCGAAGTGAACCTCGACGACCGTCAGGGATACACGGCCTTCAAGGACCGGGAACTCGCCGCCTTTCTGACGAGCTGGCTCCAGGACGTCCGGCACGCCGCACTGCTCGCCACCTCCCGGCATCCGCTGCCGCTGGGCCATGAGGGCTCCGGGCGGCTGACGCAGCTGGCGCTACCGCCGCTGACCGCCGCCGAGACCGATCTGCTCCGGCTCCGGCTGCCTGCCCTGCACCGGCTCCCGCAGCGGGTCTGGCGGGAGGTCCACGAAGTCATAGGCGGCCACCCCCGCACCTACGACTACCTCGACGCGCTCCTCCGGACCCAGCAGATTCCCGCAGGCGACGTCGCCCGGCGCTTGGAGCGCCTCGTGGAGGGCGGACTGGAGGCCGCGTGGGCGCGCACCGGTGGAATCTTGCGGCCGGCTTTGGACGAGGCCGTGCAGGCCACCGTCCGGGACACCCTGTTCGGCGAACTCCTAGCCGCGCTGGAGGAGTCCGGCCGACGCCTCCTGACCCGCGCAGCGGTGTTCCGCCTTCCCGTGCCGACCGAGGCGTTCGCGTCCGATGGCGGCGGCACGCGGGAGTCGATACGGCGGCTCGAACATCTCGGCCTCATCGCACCCGTCGCCGAGGAGTCCGGCGGCGTCCACTGGATCGTGCACCGCTGGACGGTCGACATGCTGGCGAGGCTGGAGCCGCGCGCGGTGAAGGAGGCGCACGGCCGCGCGGCCCGGTTCTGGCAGGACCGGTTCCTGCGGACCGACGTCCCGCGCGCCCAGCGAGTCATGGCCGCACAAGAGGCCATCCACCATTTCCTTGAGGTCGGCGATCCGGCGCAGGCGGCGGCCCAGGGTCGTCAGCTGTGCGGCGTTCTGCATTCGGCGGGCCACTGGTCCGCCGAACAGGTGCTGTGCGAGCGGATGCTCGCCTGGGTCGCGCCGGGCAGCGAACACGAGGCCCAGATCCACCGGCAACTCGGCCTCATCGCCCGCGACCGCGGAGAGGCGGCGCAGGCGCTCGCACACCTCGCGCGGGCGGAATCGGTGAGCAGGGCCGCCGGCGATCAGCTGGGGATCGCTTTCGCGGCACACCAGACCGGCTCGGTCCACCACAACATCGGCAGGTTCGCCGAGGCGGAGGCCGGGTACCGCACCGCCGCCGAGATTTTCGAGGCGCTCGGCCGGGAGCGGGACCTCGCCGCCTCGATGTACGAGATCTCGATGCTGGAAGAGGATCGCGGCCACCTTGAGGCGGCCCGCTCGGGGCTCCAGGCGGCGATGGAGACTTTCGAGCGCGTGGGGGATCAGGAGGCGCTGATCGCCTGTCACCGGCGCCTGGCGGCCCTGGCGGAACGCACCGGGGACCTCGAAACGGCCATGGCGCATTGCCGGCATGCGATGGCCATGTGCGAGAACACCGGTGACTGGGCGGCCGCGACATCGATCAGGAACCAGATCGGAACCCTGCATGTCCTCGCCGGCGACGACGAGGCCGCCTACCACGAGTTCGACACCGCACTACGCGAGGCGCAGAACCGTGGAATGCGCGAGGAGATCGCGCGTTCCCGGCAGCATCTCGGCGTCACCGCGCAACGCATGGGTGCACTGGACATCGCAGAGGAACACGTACGCGCCGCCCTGGAACTGAACCTGGAACTCGGGCGTGTCACGGACCAGGCCGGCTGCTGGGGGCTGCTGGCGTCCATCGCCGAACGTCAGGGCAAGCCGCTCCTCGGCCTCAGCCGTGCGCGCCACGCCCTCATGACGTTCCTGCGCACCGACGACATCCGGGGCAGGGCGCACACTTACCTCGCCGCCGGCAACTGCCTCCTCGCTCTCGGCCGCCGCGGCGCGGCGCGCTCCTTCTATGAGAAAGGCATCGCGGAAGCCGCCGAGGCCCAGGACACTTTCGTCGTCCTACAGATCCGCGAGAAGCTCGAAGCCATGCCGCCTGAGCGCTGAGCCGCCCCTCGTCAATCAGCGTACGCGCCACCGAACTCCAGAGCGAACCCCTCGTCGGACACCATTCCCTGGCCACCGGCGCCGATTGAGAATCCGGCGGTCGAAAGAGTCTTCACCCGGTTGACGACTTCTCGCATGAAGGGCCCAGAAAACTCACTCGAATCCTGGCCTTCATACCCATAATGGGGTGTCAGAACAGCCAGGCTCCCACCTGGAGAGCCGACGACACCCCACACCACCCGGTACATGCCCACACGACTGACGACGAGGCCGTTGGCCCGGACCTCGTGGTCCTGGCCGAGTACGGGAACCGCATCTACGATGGCCCGCACCGTCTGCCCCACGTCATTCGCGCCGCGAACCGTAACGGCGAATCCAGCAGCGTGGACCAACCCATGAAGAGTTTCCACCAAAGTTCCACGCCCTCGCTCACCGAGCGTCAGTTGAGTCAA
This sequence comes from Spirillospora sp. NPDC127506, assembly GCF_040302145.1. Taxonomy (NCBI): domain Bacteria; kingdom Bacillati; phylum Actinomycetota; class Actinomycetes; order Streptosporangiales; family Thermomonosporaceae; genus Spirillospora; species Spirillospora sp. NPDC127506. The sequence continues at coordinate 70,714 of NZ_JBEORG010000028.1, forward strand.
CACCGAACTCCCCCGCAGGACGATTCCCCATTGGACAGGCCAATACTGTAGCAAGAGACGAGTGATTTCTGGCCCTCGATTTCAGTCACCTAGAAAATGGCCAAGTATGGTCATTGATGTTTGTGACTCGCCATCCGCCGGTTGCATGCGCGGCCCTATCCGAGAAGCCCCATGGCCTGGGCCCGTTCAGCGCAAGCCGACGCCGGTCATCTCAGCCGCCACACGGTCGGCCAGGTTAGGCGCGGTGGATGCGGGCGAGGGCGTCTCGGACTGTCCGGAGCATCGGATCATCGCCACCGCGCAGGCGTTCCACATCAGCGGCCAAGTCCTCCAGGACATGGACGGCCGTCGGAGTGCGGCCGGCGCCGTGGAGGAGGAGGCCGAGTTGGCGGCGGTGGTCGAGGACCCTGTCGTCGTCCTTGCCGAACAGCCGGGTCTCGTCACCGATGAGATCTTTGAGCTGGGCGAGTGCCCGGTCCATGTCGCCGTCGAGCGCGCGGCTGCTGGCCTCCTGGAAACGCAGCCCGAGGGCGGTTTCCGATCCGGTGCCGTCGCGTCGTGCGGCGTCCTCGGCGAGCGCGTGGAAGGCGGACGCCGCCGCGGTGTAGTCGCCGGCCTTGAACAGCACGTCCGCCAGCTCGGTCCGGAGCGCGACGACCTCGGAGTGGTCGCCGCCGAGGACGCTTTCGGCGCGGGCCGACGTGCGGCTCAGCGCCCGTGCCGCCTCATCGAGGCGCGACTCGCGCATCAGGCGTTCCGCGTCGCGGCGGGCACGGGCGATATCGCCGAGGCTGAAGGAGTCCGCGGGCGGCGGCTTCGCGGCGGCCGGCGGAGGCCGGTGCGGCGCCGGGGCGGTGTAGGCGGTCAGAGTCCGGCCTGCGACGTCCGCGTACATGCGCAGCGCGCTGCGCCCGGCCCGGACCGCACCGGGCAGCTCCTGGAGGCCGGCAGTGTGCGGGTGCAGCGCGTCGAACACCTCGTCGGCGGACGCGGGTCGTGCCTCGGGAGCCTTCGCCAGGAGCCGCCGCACAAGGTTCTCCAGGTCGGGCGGAACATCGCCGCGCAAGCGGCGGAGCGGAACCGCTTCCTCATAGATGTGGGCGTGCATGAGGGAGACGTGGTCGGGCCCTTGGAAGGGGCCTTTGCCGCTGAGCATCTGGTACAGCACACAGCCCAGCGCGTACAGGTCGCTGGACGGGCTGTACTGCCCGCGGAACTGCTCTGGCGCCATGTAGGCGAGCGTGCCGAGCAACTGGTCGGTGCTGGTGAGGCGGGAGCGCTCGTCGGCGTCCAGGGCGACGGCGAGCCCGAAGTCGAGAACCTTGACGGCGCCGTCCTTGTCGACCATCAGGTTGCTGGGTTTGAGGTCGCGGTGGACGAAGGACTTGCCGTGCGCATAGCTGAGCACGGCGCAGACCTGCGCGGCGATCGCGGCGGCCCAGCCGACCGGCAGGGGATCATGCTCGGCGACCAGGTCCTCGACGTTGATGCCGTCGATCAGTTCCATGACGAGGTAGAGGCGCCCGTCGAACGGGCCGCCGCCGACCCGGTCGGCGTCGTAGAGGACCGGTACTCCCGGGTGCCGCATCCGTGCGGTGAGCTGCGACTCGCGGACGAACCTTTTGATCAGTTCGGGATCGTCGCCGAACCGGACGAACTTGACGGCGACGCGGCGGCGCAGCCGCGTGTCGGTGGCGCCCCAGACCTCTCCCATCCCGCCTTTGCCGATGTGGACGGGATCCAGCTCGTAGCGGCCGGCGATGGTCGTCACGCCGCCCATTCAACCGCCCGGGGCGAGGCCGCCGCCACCGAGACCCTCGATTCCGAGCGCGACGGTGTCGTCGCCGACGGCTGCCAGCTCGCGCAGCGCCGCGGACAGTTCCGTGAGACGGCGGTGGGCTGCCCCATAGGCGCGCTGCTCCTCAACCGGCAGGCGCGGGACCGCCGTCCGGCGGAGATCAGCTCGGGAGGAGGTGGACGATCCGCGGGCCATTCCCGCGGCCCGCAGGAAGCAGGCGAGAAAATGGGGGTCATAGCGGGTCGGGTCGGCCCGGAACACCTGGACCTGAGGCCCCGCCACGACGCCTGCGGCGTCGACTACCCGCGGGTGGACCCGGCGGCCAGCCTGCGCGACGGCGATGTCCCCCGGGCGGAGCATCAGGAGCCCGAGGGCGGAGACGGTCCGGCCGGACGGGTCTCGTTCGAGCTGGATGTCCTTGCCGGTCAGGACAGGGATGTCGCCCGCGCCGAGCTCCATCGTCATAGGCGGGTGCAGCACCTCCACCATGCCGTGCTGGATCAGTTCGGCCAGCGTCGTCGTGCTGTGCTCGCCCGCCTCGCCGAGGGGCACCAGTTCGCTGGCAAGGGCGTTGACGGTGGCGAGCCGGTCGCGGAACCGGGCGCGCGCGGCGTCGTATCCGGCACGGACGTCGTCGCTGCCGCGCAGATGGCGGGCGGGGGTCACGTCCACGGCGTCGTCCAGCAGATCGATCAGCGGGACGGCCCGGCCGCTGCCCGGATCACCGGTGCCGCGCAGGAACCTCGCGGTGTGGGCGATCACCGTCTCGGGCGGAGCGGACGCGTCGAGCATCAGCACGCGGCCGGGCGGCGGGTCGCCGTCCGCGGGCCGGCGTAGCAGCCATAGATGGGGCGCGGCGGCCGATCCCGCCGCCCCGGCGGGCAGTTCGAGCACCGCCCGGAGGGTGCCGGTGCGCAGCAGGGCCGCGCGGATCCGGCGTCCCGAGCGGCGGTCCGCGGCGGCCTGCGGCATCAGCACGGCCGCCTCACCGCCGGGTCGCAGATGCCAGAGCACATGCTGTACCCACGCCAGCTCCGGTTCTCCGCGCGGCGGGAGCCCGTAGACCCAGCGCGCGTCGCCCGCCAGATCGTCGTAGCCCCAGGCCCGGTCACCGAAGGGCGGGTCGCACAGCGCGGCGTCGAACCGGTCGCGGGCGAAGGCGTCGGCCGTGAGCGAGTCGCCGGGCCGGATGTCGATGTCGCCGTCCCCGTTGAGGTGAAGGCGGGTGCGGGCGATGTTGGTCCCGGAGGGTTCACGGTCCTGCCCGGCGACGCCGCCCGCGCCGTGCCGCTGGGCGGCGATCAGCAGGTTCCCGATTCCGCACGCCGGGTCGTACACCCGACCCCCGCCCACCTGGACGAGCCCTGCCATGAGCCAGGCCGTGTCCGGCGGCGTCGGGACGACCCGCCGCGCGTGGGCCTCGACGAGACGCCGCACGAGATACTCGAACGTCTGCGGTCCGCGTGTACGGCGCAGCCGACGCGCCGCGGACAGCAGTGCGGGCTCCACGCCGACACCGGATTCGCCCAGGTAGGCACCGCGCCCGAGGTCCCCGACGACCTCACCGAGGCGCAGATCGTCGGTGGCGGTGCGCAGCAGCTGCCAGAGCCGCTCCTCGGGGGTCAGCGTCAGGGGCTTGCCCTGGCCCGCCAGCCACTTCTCCACGTCCGCGAGAGCGAAGAGCGGGCTGTTGGCAGTTCCCCCGGCGGGCTGCGGGAAATCCTCGTAGCGCCGCCGCCAGTTCGACACCGCGGCACGCCCGAAGCCGGTCAGGCGGGCGATGTCCGCCGCGCTGACCAATGCCCCGGAAGCGACCGCGCCGGAGCCGGGCGCGCCGGTCGCGCCGGGGCCGGCGGCGGCCGCGCCGGCGGTCGGTGCGACCTCGGGGTCGCGTCCGGTCACAGGCGCTCCAGGATCCCGGCGGACCGCAGCGCGTCGAAGTGCTCGGCGGCGCGCTCAGGGGCCGTCCCGCCGCGGACGAGCAGCCCCGCCTCGATGTTCCCGTTCACCCCGGCCTGGGTGAGGTTCGCGCTGGAGACCAGCAGTTCGCGGCGGTCCGCAACCGCGATCTTCGCGTGCATCCGCCCATTGTCATCAGATCGCCGTGCGACGGGCCAGTGCCACAGCTCCAGGCGGAGTCCGCGGAAAGCGGCGGCGGGTTCCTCTCCGGAGAGCGCGCTGCCGGCTCCCTGGAGCGTCTCCACCACGATCCTCACGACGACCCCCCGCGCGAGGGCGGCGGCGAGGGCGTCCCGCAGGGGCTGGTACGGCTTGGCGGAGTACGTCATCAGCAGGAGTTCGTGCCGCGCGCGCGCCACGAGCTGCGACAGGACCCGGGCGGTCGACCGCACCGGCACCGCGTGGCTGGTCGGCCCGCTCCACACCGACTCCACCTGGGCGGACGCCAGCTCCTTCGCGGTCGCGACGCCGCGCAGATATGCCGCGACGGCCTGATAGGAAAGGTCTTCCTCCCGGGAGGCGGCGAGGAGCGAGTCGGCCTCGTCCTCGAAACCGGGTGCGCAGGCCCGGATGGCGGAGGCCGTCGGATACCGGTCGAACTTCTCGGCCATGGCACGAAGCCCGTCCGGACCGATCCGCACGACGGCTTCGCGGACGCCCCGTTCGAACCTGTCGAGGGGCGTCAGCCCGAGGTCCGGGTCGTCATCGTCATCGTCGGACCCGTTCACGGCAACTCCGGGTAGAGGGCGAGGCCGGCATCGCCGACAGGGACGACGAAGCGGCGGTCGAGGAACTTGTTGCCGCGCTCGCAGGTCGTCTCGGAGACGAACAGGCAGACGTGGCAGGCGGCGCCGTGCAGGAAGTCGGCCGGTGCCTGCGGGAGGCGTTCGGCGCAGAGCGGGTCGGACGAGCAGTGCCGTGCGTCGGCGAGGGCGCGGCGGGTCAGCCGGACGAGCTGGTCGGGCTCGGCGAGGGAGACGAGCCCGCCGAGCGTGCCTTCGGCGTCGGGGACCGCCGTGTAGATGAGGATGCCACTGCGGTGCGGGTCGTCGTCGGTGCCGGAGTAGATGCGTTCGGACAGGCTCGCCGAGCTGTAGCCGCATTCGAGGGAGATCGTGCGGATCAGCAGGTGCGACAGGGTGTGCAGGGCGATGAAGCGGGCACCGGGCCAGTGGGCCATGTCATCGAAGTCGGACATGGTGGCGATGCGGTCGGAGTAGCGGTTGCGGCGGTGCCGCGCGTACGCTTCCCGGTGCAGGCGCATCGCCTCGGACTTCTCGACGCGCTCCTCCCAGGCTTTCAGGAGGTCTTCGGGGACCTTGAGGAAGATGCCCTCGCCGCGCACCTCGCTGGCCGGAACCCAGGCTGGCTTCGACCTGGCGAGCGGGACGAGCTTGACGAGGTTCGGATCCTCGGGGTCGGGGGCGTCCAGGCGCGTGAAACCGATCAGCGCGCGGACCTCGCGGAGCCGCTCGGCCTGGACGACGTCGGCGTATATGCCCGTCAGTTCGTCGGGGACGGGCTGAAAGGCGCGGCGGAGGGTGAAGTCGGGGTTCGGGTCGGGCAGCCTGTCGGCGGAGAACACCTCCCATTCGGCGGTGCGCAGGTCGGGATTCTTGTCGGCCTGTTCGTCGCGCGCCCCCTCCAGCTTGGCGCGATGCCTGGCGACAGCCTCGGTGATCTCCTCGTCGCTCCATTGGTCGAGTTCCTTGAAGGCGGGCGCGTTCTCGCGGGCCCAGGCGTACATCGCCTCGGGTAGGTCCTTGATGGCGGCCCAGTTCTGCTCGACCTTGGCGTCCAGCGCACTGGCCCCCGACTGGGGGACGGCCAGGGCGGCGAGCCCCTTGGCGAACCACTGATTGGACGCGCCGACGACCAGGAGTTTCGGCGGCTGGTCGCAGCCCTGCGGGTCGAAGGTCGCCAGGTGAGGGTGGCGGCCCCGGCAGCGCGGGAGGTTCTCCTCGCCGCGCTTGCCCTGGGCGTCGCGGATGTTGCGCCGCTCCCCGCAGTTCACGCATTTGATCTCGACGTTGGCGCCGAGGTTCCCGCCGCGGTCCTCCATCCGCAGCCGCGGATGGCCGGCCTTGGCGCACGTCCCGCCGCGGTGGACGAAGTGCGCGTACGGGAAGTCGTCGAGATGGCCGTTGGTGCAGGTCAGTACGAACCGGGCCGCCACGGCGAGGGGTTTGCGCTTCTTGCACTTGTCGTGGAAGAAGCGCGCCTCGTGGGGCTTGCGCGGCTTGGTGTTCTCGAAACGGAAGATGCCCGAGTCGAGGCCGCCCAGCTCGTTGCAGTGGGTGCAGCGCAGCCAGCTGGGGAACGGGGCGACCGGCACGCCGATCCTGGACGCGGGACCTGCCGGGTCCCTGTCCAGGCCCTCCATCCAGGGGGCGGGCATCAGCTTCTGGACGCTCTTGCCGATGCTCTGCTGGACGGCCGCGAGCAGCCGCGGCTCGTTGATCGGCATCGCCTCGGGCAGGCCCTGGTGGCTCCAGTCGTCCAGGCCCTTCACCAGGACGGAGAAGTTCGGCAGGTCGACCAGCGCTCCGACGCCGCCGGTGAACATGAGGTGGCTCGGGCGGACGCTGCCGACGCGGCGGCGGAAGACGGCGGGCTCGGTCATCGGGTCTCCCATCCGTTCGCGGCGTCGAGGGCGGACTGCCCGAGCTCGTCGCCTTCGGGGTCGTCCTCGTCGGGGTCGGCCGGCGGGCCGAACGACCACTCCGGTTCGTTGTAGAGGGGCTGGTAGATGGCTTCGCCGCCGGGGAATAGCAGGTTGATCTCGTTCTCGGTCTCCCGCATGGACATGCCGGTGGTCATCGTCTCCCACCGGCCGCTGCCGGCCGGGCGCAGCAATCCCTTGATCGTCTGCTTGTTCCAGGTGCCGTCCTGGTAGCCGAGCCGGGCGCTGCCGCCGGTCTTCTTGTCCTCCCAGGCGTCGAGGACCACCTGGGCACGTTCGTTCAGGTAGTCGCGTCCGCGTGTCCCTGCGACGGCCTCGGCACGGGCCAGCATCCGGTCGACGATGCCCTGGACGCGCGGGTCGGAGCGGTCGACGTCGGATGCGTCGGGGTTGCGGGAGAACTCCTCGGTGGCGTGCCGGATCGCGGCGACCAGCGTCCCGGCCGTGCCCCTGTCCAGGGAGCGGCGCGTGTAGGGCGTGACGGAGAGGGCTTCGACCTGCCGGTAGAAGGTGGAGTGGTAGTGCTCGAAGTCCTCGTAGTGGGCGAGGTCGCGGGGACGGGACCAGTTGTAGAGCGTGACGACCAGGCCGGGGCGTTCGGCGTCGCGCCCGACGCGCGAGGACGCCTGGATGTACTCGGCGGTGTTCTTGGGCTGCCCGACCATGACCATCAGTCCGAAGCGGGACACGTCCACGCCGACCTGGAGCATGGAGGTGGCGAGCACCACGTCCACCGGCTGGAGTCCGTCGCGGATGCGGTCGAAGTAGCGGCGGGTGAGCGGGTGGGGCGGAGCGACCTTCCCCTTGGATTCCCGCTGCTCCTTCTTGTACCGGAACATGTCGGCCGCCGCCGCCTTGCGGCGGGTGCTCGTGTCGACGTCGGGATCGAAGCCGTGCTCGAGCCGTTTGAGAACGTCGCTGATGTCGCCGGACGAGATGCGGGACGTCAGCTCCTGGATGGTCAGCATTCCGCCGCGCTGCACGATCCGGTCGGACAGCCCCTTGGCCCTTCCGTGGCGGCGGACGCGCGTCGTCACGTCGTCGTCCAGGTACCGGCGCATTCCGGCCAGCTCCCGGGTGGCGTTGAAGTAGCCGACCATCGTCATGTACGGGTCGGCGGGTTCGCCGTACTTGTCGAAGAGCGTCTGCCCGGCGAGCAGCAGGATCTCGGCGAGCCGGATCTCGGCGGACTTGATACGGACGCCGTGCGCGCAGATGCCCAGGTAGCGCCGGCCCGGCGTCTTCTCCGTGATCGGTTCCCGCCGGGAAAAGAAGGTGTCGGCGACGTCGATGACCTGCGGTGGGAAGACGGCCAGCTCGCGGCCGAAGACGCCGCGGACCTGCTCGCGCGCCCGCTTGGTGGTCGCGGTCGATGCGACGATCTTCGGGCCGGTGCGGCGCCCCTGGTAGGGCCAGGACGACAGCTCCGCGACGGCGGCCTCGAACAGCCCGACGGTCGTGCCGAGCGCACCGGAGATGAGGTGCAGCTCGTCCTGGATGATCAGGTCCGGTGGGCGGAGCCGGACGACCGGCCGGGCGCCGACCGCGGGGAGCGCGCCCTTCTTGTTGTGCTTGCTCGCGCACCCGGTCTTGTCGTCCAGGTCGTCGTGGCGGAAGCCGTGCCGGTCGCAATGGCTGCGCGTCCGGCCGAACAGGATCCCGGCGTAGCCCTTCCAGGGCAGCTGGGCCAGCTTGTCGACGGTGGCGATGACGAGGCTCGGCGCGTAGCGGTAGATTTCCTCGTCGACGGTGAGGATCGGAAGGCCCTCGCCCGGCGCCGCTCTGCGGGAGAACGGGCAGGCGTCCCCTTCTCCGCGCGGGCAGTAGAGCAGAACGCGGCGCCGGTCATCGTCGATGTGGAGGTCGCGTTCGGCGCGCAGGCTCTCACCGCACCAGGGGCAGGCGAGCGTCTGCAGGACGTTGGCGCGATGGCCGCTTCCCTGGTCGCGTGCCTCGATGATCTGGTCTCTGGCCTCCTCGAACCAGTTGGGAGACACCCCGGCGCCGACCCACAGTCCGATGCGGAACCGCTCGTCCCCCCACGTGCTCGGGTCGCGGCGCCGGATGACCTCGGCGGCGCACACGAGGGCGGCGGCCCGCTGGAACTGCTGGGCGGTGAGCAGCCGCAGCGTGTACCGCATGAGGACGGCGACGCCCGCCATCCCGTCTCGCGCATCCTCGGCCGTGCCGAGTGTGCGCTGCAGCCGGCGGATCGCGAACGTGTAGGCGGTCAGGCCCAGGTACGCCTCGGTCTTGCCGCCGCCGGTCGGGAAGAACAGCAAATCGACGAGGGCCGCGTGGTCGGCCGCGCGCTCGGGATGTCCGGGATCGGTCAGCGAGGGCAGGTTGAGCAGGACGAACGCGAGCTGGAACGGGCGCCAACTCGCGGCTTTCTCTCCCTGCGCGTCGATTTCTCGAAGCGCCTCCTCATAGCTGCGGCCCTCCTCGCGGTGCGGGACGAGCGCGGTGTGGCGGCGCTGCAGGGCCATCGCCTCGTTGGCGAAGTGGAAGGCGGCCAGGGCCTCTTCGTGCCCGGGGCTGCTCTCGTCGGACAGCAGCCTGACGCCGGCCTCGATCCGTTCGGCCGCTCTTCTGGCGTCGTGGACGGCCCTGCGTGCGGCGTCCCTCAGCCCGCCCGGCAGGTCCGGGATCTCGGCTTCCCGCTCGTCCAGCCAGGCGTTGTAGCCGTCGACCAGGGGTCGGAGGCCGTGCTCGAGCTGCGCCGGGCCAGCCTGGGCGAGGGCATCCATGGAGAGCGTGACGTGTTCCAGCGGGGTGCCGGGCCCGGTGGGCGCGATGGTCGCGGGCACATTGTGGACCGGGAGCCAGGTGGTGGTCAGCCGGTGGGCGGTCCGGTGCCCCGCGGCGACGTCCGCGTGGACCGCGACGTTGCGCCCGGCGGCGTACCGGCGCTCGTTGCGGTAGAGCAGCCGCAGGTGCGACTCCTCCGCGTCGTCGCCGACGGCCTGGAGATCGTCGGCCGGGTCGTCCACGGGCAGGAAGACGGCCTTCGCGCCATCGAGAGCCGTCACGGTCAGCTCGGGCTGGAACAGCCACGCGGTGTCCTTGTTGCTGACCGGCTCCGCCTGCTGGTTGACAAGGGCGACCTCCACGACGCGCCTGCCGTCCCTCGGCCGCACGTTGACGCTGAGCAGCACGCCGGGGGCGTCCTCGTGCTCCCCGGTCAGCGGAATCTTGTACGACTCCTCCGCGTCGAGCCGCACCTCCTCCTCGTACGCGACCGGCTCGCGCGCCCAGACCCGGACCTTCTTGCCGTCCTCGCCTTCCTGCTCGTGCTGGGCGTAGCGCCCCCAGGCCGCCGTGACGACGACCGCGTCCACATCGCCGCCGACGCAGAAGGAGAGCCCCATGGAGGAAGCCCAGATCTTGCCGAGGGTCTGCGGGCTGACGACCTCGGGCAACCCGCTCTCCGCCGCGTCCCCGTCCACGCCGGTCTCGGTGTCGGGCAACTGGTCGGCGTTCTCGATCGTGGACGCCGGCGAGTGCCTCGGCCCGAGCATCCCGACCAGGTACCGTTCACGCGGCCCCATGGCCCGGGGCTTGAACTCCTCCCGCGGGCCGTCCCACGGCCCGAGCAGGTCGCGCCGAACGAGCTCCTCCAGCTCGTCCCGCACCTCGAACGCCGTGCCCTGCGCGAACGCCTGCGGCACGTCCAGCGGCGGCTTCATCCTGGCGGGCTCCCCCTTCAGCAGCGAGAGCTGCACGTCCCCCGGCTGCGGGAACAGCCCGCCGTCATCCTCGCTCACGCCGCGCCTCCGACCTCTCGGCTTCGTGTACACGCTACACAAGCACACCCTGCCGACACTCTCGCCGCGTCCGGCTCGCGAAGCGCCCGCGCGTCCGATGTCGGCCATCGCGAGACCGTCTGCGATCGAAATGTCAGAACGGCCGTTCCGCTGAGAATTCCGTGCCGTGATCTGCATCTCTACGGGAACCTGACGCACCCGAAGGCCCTCAGATTTTTGGACAGAAACTCCGAAAGCAGACAAGTTCCCGCCCGCCCGTTTGGGCAGGCACGGCAGCCGCGACGCAAACGACACCCGAGTTACGGACCGTGCAGTATGTCCGAAACCTTGCTAATTGTGACCTAAAGAAAGGCGAGTGTGCTCCGGCCGCGACCTTCCTCATGCGCGATGACCCTGGAAGATCCGCGATTAGCGTCCCATAATGGGGCCGGAATTAGGGACACGGGCGACCGCGGCAGATCGGGAAGGTGCACCGACATGGATCCCGCGCTGGCAGGGCTCGCCGGTGCGGTCGCGGCGGCCCTCGTCGAGGCCATGACGACCGATTTCTGGGGCACGGCGCGGACGCGGCTCGCACAGATCGTCGGCCGCGGCGCGCGGTCCGCCGAGTCGGAGCTGACCCGCGAACTCGAGGAGTCGGCGGGCAGGGTCGCCCGGAGCCGCCCGCCCGAACGGGCCGCCGCGGCGGCCGAGCAGGCGCGCTGGACGGCCCTGCTGACGGCCTTCCTCGCCGAGCACACGGACGCTTCGACCGAACTCCAGGACTTCGTCCAACACGTCCGAGAGTTATTGCCGGACGCGGACGGCGTCAACGTCGTGCAGAACATCACCACCGGGCGGAACGCATTCATCGCGGGCCGCGACCAGCACATATCCCTGACCCTGGACGACGATGGGTGAGGAGCTGGAACGCCCGGCTCCCACCCAGCAGGTGTGGGCGAGACGCGACGCGTTCGTCGCGGCCCGAGACATCTACGTCACCGCCGTGCTGGGCGGCGCATCGCAGCCATCCCCCGCCGCCGGAAGCGCCGTGAAACGCGAGCGGCCCGTCTTCGTCCAGTACACGAACCCGGAAATCATGGCGTGCTACGGCGTCGACGTCGGCGAAAGGCACGCGGCGCTCACGCTGACCCAGGCCCTGGACGCCACGCGGCTGGCCCTGCTGCTGACCGAGCGGCATCTGCTCATCCCCGCGTCCTACATTTTCGAGATCCCCTGGTACCCGATTTTCCTCGGGTGCATCGAGCCGCTGGTGCGGGCGGGCGCGCTCCGTTACGTCGCCCCGGTCCCCGACCTCGCCGACTACCGGGAAATGAAGGTCCACGAGTACCGGCGGGACCGGCACAACCCCTACCGTCACGCCGGGTTGCGGGGAATCTGCGCCAGTCCCGATTTCCTCTGGGCTCCTCGGCACGGCGGCGGAACGGCCGCCGGAATCGGCGAACTGTGGCGCGCTGCTTTGCAGCCCGGCGGAGAACTGCACCGCGTCGCGCGCGGGACCGCACGCAGATGGCACCGGCCACGAGGACGCACCGAACGGCTGCTCGCACGGACCCCCGAACGGCTGGAAGGCCAGGCGTTCATCGCGCGGTTCGTGGAACCCACCCTGCCCGTGCCTCTTTCACCCGCCGAACGAACTTCGCTCGCCTTCTTCCTTTCCCGCGCCTACCTGCGCAGCTACCTCCTCGACCTGGACGCCGCCATCCTCGCGGACCTGCCCGCGGGCGACCTGACCTGCGGGCTCAGCCGCAGGTCAGCGGGTATGGACGGCAGGCTCCCGTCGGCGCGGCGCCTCGACACGGTGCTGCACTGGCTCGGCATCGCGGAATTCGTCCACCGCATCGCCGAGTGGAACGAGCTGCTGCGGCTGCGCTCCCTGCCCTCGTTCGGGCTCGTCATCGACCGGGCCTTCAACGAGGCCTCACTCGACGCGCTGCGGATCGCCGTCCTTGCGGTACGCCGATCACGCGGATTCCGGCCCGCCCGCACCTATGCCGAGGCGAAGTCGAATGTGCAGGCCGTGGCCGGCACCATGGCCGATTTCACACTCAATGGCAGAACGACCTGGAGAGACGATCGATGACCATATCCATATACTGCTCCGGCTCCATCATGAAGGGCGCCTCGGACGAGAAGAAACTCTGCTGGTCCGATATCGAGCGGCTGGAGGTCACCAAAGGCGCCGCACCTCACGAAGTCGTCTTCCTGAACCCGGACGACCCCATCACCGACCCGTCCAACACGCTCGGGCAGTTCGGCCGCGACATGTACCAGGTGATGGTCGCCACAGCGGTCGTCGTGGACGCCCGGGAACGGCGCGGGATCGGCATCGGGGTGGAGATGTCGGCCGCCGCCCTCCTCGGCACCCCGATCATCGTCGTCGCCCCGCGCAACTCCAAGTACCGGGCGGACGAGCTGGAATACCGGGGCGTCCTCGTCCGCGACTACGTCCACCCGCACGTGGCCGCGCTGGCCTCCGCGGTCGTCGACGATTTCGTGGCCGCCGGGGAGATGCTGCCGGAGCTGGCACCGCAGAAAGCCCGCGATGTCCACCACATGCCCCGATGGCTTGAGGAAGCCATCACGGAATACCGCGACAACGTCCTGCCGGGCGATCCGCCCATGCTGGCCGCCCTCGAACACCTGCGTGAGCCTTCCATGGCCAGAGGACGCTGACAGTTGAACACCGAGCTGGAACGGAGCAGCGCGGAACTCGTCAGGGACGACCCACGGCTCTATATCGTCCACAACGACGCCCTTGAGGAACTGCTCTTCGACCGCAACCTCATGGGGACCGGATTCCGCGCGGCCTGCCTCCGTTCCAGCCGGTGTTTCATCGCCCATCTGGCCGACGAGTACCGGCCCGGGCAGACCGCCGAACTGGTGATTCTGAGCAAGGGGCTCATCTACCAGCTCGCGGAAGCCGTCTCGGCCGAGACGGGCCACAACCTGCCCATCAATCTGATCGCCACCTCGCGGACGTCGGTCGCTCATGACACCGCCCGCATCGAGGTCCCGTACTGCTGCTTCGAGGCGCCGGCCGAGACCCTGCTCATCGGCGACACCGTCGCCTCCGGCGAGACGATCATCACCGCGCTGCGGCACTTCCTGGCCGTCCACCCGCTCCGGCGGGTCTTCGTCATCTCCTACGCGGGCACACTCGTGGGCGCCACCAGAATCGCCGAGTTCTGCGCGAACCGGGGCATCGAGGCGACGTTCCTGTACGGCCTCGCGGCGTTCGGCCTGGGCGGCAACGGATTCGACCTGTCGTTCCTGCATCCCGACACGCTCACGCCGGCCCGCTACGTGGACCGGGCCCGCGAGCAGTTCTCCGGGCGCCCGGTGTCGGCGGTCGGGTGGGATTTCGGCTCCCAGGCCATGGCCCCGCGCAAGTACCGGCATCTGTCCTGGGTGGAATCGGAAGTGTGGGGCCTCACCGGCGAGGACTGCTTCAAGGTCGCCGAAGCACCCGATGACTGGTCAGACCTCGCACACGAACGAGCCGCCTACGAGCACGCCCTTCACCATCTCCGCATCCGAATGGACTCGTGAGCACTTGCACGTCCACATACGGACGTCACCAGGGCGTCGAGGGCGTCCCGCATCGCGCGGGTCAGCCGTCCGGCGTGCCGCGTCGGCGCACCAGCGGGAGGTACACCTCGTCGACGATCTCGACGAGCACCTCGTCAGGCGCGGTGGGGACGCCGCGCACCACGAACTCGTTGCGGAGCAGGACGATCGCCACGGTCGCAACGCGGGGGTGGAGTGCCTCCGGGGCGGCCTCCCCTCGCGCCACGGCGCGTCCGAGGATGGTCAGCCAGGGCGCGGCCACGGCGTCGGCCGACTGGTCCGGTAGCTGCGCCAGGAGTTCCGGCGCCCCGCCCGCCGCCGCGAGCAGATCGCGCAGGATCGCGCCGAGCGGCGAACTCCAGTGGCGGTTCGCCCGGCGGAGCTGCTCAAGGACGTCGTCGCGCAGATTGCCGGTGTCGGGCGGCTGGACGGTCCTGGCCAGCCGCCGGTAGGCGGCGATGCCGAGGGCCAGCCGGTTCGGCCAGCGGCGGTAGATCGCGTTCTTGTTGGTGCGGGCGCGCTCGGCGACCCGGTCCATGGTCAGCCCCGAGAACCCGGACTCGGTGAGCTCCGCGGCGGCGGCGTCGAGGATCGCCTCCTCCAGGACGGCGCCGCGGCGCCGCGTCTGCCCGCCACCTGGTCGCCTCTCCGGATCGCCCGCCATGCCCTCGTCCCCATGTCCGGTACCGCCCGTTCCTCGCCAAGGTTGGCGTCGCCGCCGCACGGGACGCAAATAGGGTACGATCCGTACCCTAGTTGGAAGAGAGGACCCTCCATGCGAGCCAAGGGCATCACCTACGACACCGGCTTCGTCCGCGACGGGCGGAACTCCCGCGAGCACTTCGACCCGGCGCTGGCCGAGCGCGAACTCCGCATCATCCGGGACGACCTGCACTGCAACGCCGTCCGCGTCAGCGGCGGCGACCCCGACCGGCTGGAACTGGCCGCGACGCTGGCCGCCGACCTGGGCCTCGAGGTCTGGTTCTCGCCCTATCCCCTGGAGCTGACCGGCGAGGAGATGCTGGCGCTCTTCGCCGACTGCGCCGAACGCGCCGAGCGGCTCCGGCGGCGGGGCGCGGAGGTCGTGTTCGTGACGGGCGCGGAACTGACCCTGATGAACAAGGGCTTCCTCCCCGGCGACTCCCTGGCCGAACGGGTCGGCCTCCTGAGCCGGCCGGAGCGCCCGCGCGGCCTGATCACCGAGGCCGGTCGCCGCGTGAACGCCTTCCTCGGCGACGCCGTGAAGCTCGTCCGGGAACGCTTCGGCGGCCGGATCACCTACGCGGCCGTCCAGCTCGACAACGTGGACTGGACGCTCTTCGACATCGTCTCCATGGACCTCTACCGGTCGGCCGGCATCGCCGACCGGTTCCGCGAAGGCGTCCGCACGCTCGTCGCGCAGGGCAAGCCGGTCGCGATCACCGAGTTCGGCTCCGCCTGCTTCCGCGGCGCGGGCGACATGGGCGCACGCGGCCTGGAGATCGTCGAGTACGACGAGGACACCGGCGCGCCCGTCCGGCTGAACGGCGAGTACGCCCGCGACGAAGCCGGCCAGGCCGCCTACCTGAGCGAAGTCCTGGACGTCTTCGAAGCCGAAGGCGTCGACAGCGCGTTCGTGTTCATCTTCGCCCTCTACGACCACCCGCACCGCCCCGGCGGAGATCCGCGCGACGACCTGGACCTGGCGAGCTACGGCATCGTCAAGGTCCTCGAAAACGGCCGCGGCGCCACCTACCCCGACATGCCCTGGGAACCGAAGGCCGCCTTCTTCGCCGTCGCCGACCACTACCGCTGACCCGCTGATCTAAAGGCCCGTCCCCTCGCGGACGTCGGGCCACGCTTCCTCAGCGCACCGAATCCGGGCGGTCAGGGGCCAAGGAGGCGACGTCTAGAAGAGCCCATCCGGCTGGTGGGAGCCACCAGTCGCGCCCCTTGTGCGTCTGACCTTTCTGGCTCCCTTGTCTTTCTTGTCATGAAGGCCAGCGGCGACCTCGGCCGCGTAGCGCTCATGGTTCAGTTCAAGGAGGCGATCCACAAGTTCCCGTTGGACGGCCCGGGGCACGGTGTAGCGCATTTCCCGTCCGGTGTCGTAGTGGCCGTGGTCGAGTTGCGGGACCAGGTCGTCCCATCCGTACGCCCGGCACACCGCCTCATCGATCATCTCGTGGATCTGCCGGAGCTCCACGATGTCCGTATCCATGCACTGCGGGTCGTTCACCAGGTTGTACGTCTTCGTGAGCCCAGTCTGCCTTGCCAGCATGAGATCGCGCCGGAACCGATCCAACCGGTCCCCTAGCACCCGCATCTCGGTCGTCATCCCCGGCAGCGGCAATGTCTCGAACACGTCCGATGCCGTGTAGCGAAGGTCCGCCTTCATTGAGGAGGCCCGCGACACCGACCACCAGTAGTGGGGCGAACTGCTGAGAAAAGCCAAGACCGCGGGATCCTCTGTCGCAAAGACGTTGAGCGCATGGGAGAAAACTCGCCCGGATGGCACCATAACGGGCATGACGGCTTTACTCACCTTCGTGAGCACTATTACACGCTCCAGCGGAGCTATAGCCCGATAAAGCGCATCGCGAGGACGTTCGAATAACCACCACTTTTCACGGATCGCCTTGTTCGAACTTCTCATCCGCACAGGGAGCACATGGCGCCGAACCACTTCGTAGCACTCGCGATAAGATTCAGCCTGCTCTCGTCTCCAGTCATGAAAATTGATGACGTAGCGACTGGCAGAGGAGTCGGGCCTGAAAACGATATCTTCGCCGTTCAAGTACGGGTAGAGCACTTCCTCATACTTTGGGTCGTCTCGCAGCAATCGACGAGCCCAGTCAGCCGACACGATGAAACCACTGCCTGTGACCTTCGTCCCCTCGAAGGCGAGGCCACTATTGCGAGCAAGACGCTCTGCCACCCCGTTGACACGCGTTATCGGGTCGAGAGCCGCGGTTATACCCGGAACAACTTCCCCATCCGCCACGCACTCGGCTGCCGTTCCGAGGGGAGCCTTTGACGTCCAGACCACGCAGTACTCAAGTGAAACCCTCTTCGAAGGCCACGGCTCACTCTTGATCGCTCTACGAATGCATGTCCCGGTCGCGCAGATCCGATCCAGACCCACCTCGCGCGTTCCACCCTGTGCAAGGGTGTTCGTGGCGACCAAACCGGTCTGTCCATCCGATCCCAAGATTTCGTGGGCACGGATCAGGAAGTAGGCGACCAGGTCCGCGTTGCCCCTGGCACCACCGGCGACCACCTGGACCAGAGCATCCCGGTAGGCGCCTCCCAACAAACCGCTGATCTTTGAGCCCCCTCGGAAGGGCGGGTTGCCGATGACGGCGTCGAAGCCGCCGCTCTCAAAGACCTCTGGGAAGACTAGCGGCCAGTGGAGGGGGCGGCGATCGATGGCTCCGTCCGGCAGATCCGCGCGGAGCCACAGCCCGCATCGACGGCGAACTGCGAGGATAGCGCTGTCATCGCCGGACATAGCTTCGCGCGCGGTCGCCACGGCCAGTTTCGAGGCGGTGTCGAGGCCGGTTCTGCCCCTGCCAGCATGGGCGAGGGCGGCTCCGGTGGTGAGGTCGGCGAGGAGCTGGGCCCATTCGGTGTCTCGCGCGACTCCGTCCAGGATCAGGCGCTTGTCATCCAGCTTGTTCAGGTCGGTACCTTCGATCTCGACCAACCGGCGACGCTCGATGGCGACGCGGCGAACGAGGGCGCGGATCTCCGAGGTCAGATCGAAGAGGGCGCCGTCGTCCTCATGGAGAGCGCGGCCTCGTTCCGCGTCCATGTGCATGACTTCGAGCTGGTCGAGGGACGTGATGCCCAGCAGGGAATCGCCGATCATAAGGCGGTCGTCCAGGAAGGCAAACGGACGGTCGGGGCAGACCAGCCATAGCGACAGCTTGGCGATGTCCACCGCCATATCGTTGATGTCAGCACCGTAGAGGCAATGCTCGATGATCTGGCGGCGGGCCTCGACAACCACCGAGTCGGCATCGGCGTCGAAGCTCGGGACCGTGGCTGCGGATTCGTAGTCGCGGACGCGTTCGTCGTTCTCACTGATCCATGCGCCGACCAGGTGATTGGCGAGATAGCGGCAGGCTGCCACCAGGAACGCCCCCGATCCCATCGCGATGTCGACGATCTTCAACGAAAGGATCTCGTCCGACGAGAGGGGGACCCATTCTTTACGGTCTGCGGTCTGCACTGGGCCTGGGAAGTAGACAAGTGGTTCCAGGGCGCTCTCAACGACCTTGGTCGCGAGCTCACTCGGCGTGTAGTGGGCACCCGTCCTCTGACGGAGGGACGACTCGGTCACGTACAGCGCGTCCGTCAGGATGACCATCGGCAGATCGCGTAGGTCCCGGCGGATGAGGCCAAAGAAGGGCAAGAGCCGTTCGGCCAGTTCATAGTCACCCCAAGTAACCGCTAGCAGCTTACGCTGCGCCTCTTTCTTCTCGGCCTGCGCAAGGGGTGCAAGACGTCTTTCGATAGCCTTTGGAGATCCGATACGGGAGTCTTTGTACTCCTCAGCGAGTCTGGCGGCCAAGGAGGAGACATCCGGGCAAGCACTCGCCATATCTTCGAGCGTGGCGAGAGCCACCTCCTCTTCGTGGCCCGGCCTTCCGATCAACCCGACATACGTTTCATCAGCATAGTAGGCGTCGTGCGAGAGGAGTCCTTCATAAACGTATCCAATTTCTTCTACAGCCAGGGTCCGGAAGGACAGCCTGCGCCGCTCACGCAACTTCCCCGCCCCGATCTGCACGTACTGCACCGCCTGCAGAATGTGCAAGACAGTACGGTCGTCGATCGTCTCCGGCAGCCATGGGTAGCGGTCAGCATCGAAGATGGAGCCGTCATGGGGCGGTATCGGCATGTCCGGATGGTCGATGCCTCGGTAGACCGCGCTGAACAGAGCAAGAAGACGGGACCATCCCGCATGGGTGTGTTCCAGGTCCTCCTCGCTGCCATCCCGGACGCGCTCCTCAAGTTCACTGCACAGAAGCCCGGCTGAATAGGACTTCCTGTAGAGCGGCCTGTCCGCGGGTAACAGTCCGCATTCTTCCGCGCAGAGGAGGAAAATGATGCGCATCAATACGGCGACGGCACCGCGGTACACCTCGCGAGCGGGAATGTCACCGATCCCGGTGCCGCCCCGGGCGATATCTGAGGTGTGGGCGCGTCCGATGGCCGCGACGAGCAGCTCCACGGCCTGGCGCACTTGGACGCCCAGCGCCTCGGTTATCTCCTCCTGGCTGTCCTTGCTCGCTTCCAAGAGGTGGGGCAGCGTCTCGTCGTCCGGGACGCCGAAGAATCGCGTCCGGGAGAGAATGGACACGAACGCGCGGACGACATCGCGTTCCGCCGCCTCCTGCCAGTTACCCGCGTCGAAGACGGCCGTTGTGGTGACGCCGCCGCGCGGAGCCCAGATCAGCGCCCACCAGCGTCCGTCGGTGGCGAGTCCGAGCGGGACGTTGTGGTGGCGGCAGAGCTGTGCGAGCCGATCCGCCGGTGTCGCCGGCCAGTCAGACTCCTTGATGCGCTGGTTCGGGTGCCCGGCACATATGAGGCCGAGAACACGGATGGACTTCGCGTCCGTCCCCGCGTCGGCCCCCGGCTCGCGCAGCGCGAAGGACGGCGCTACCGTCGTGTCATGCGTGGGGACGTCCATGGCAAGGTCGGCGATGTCGTCCTCGAACTGGACGAGTTCTCCCCAGCCAAGAAGTTCAGTCAGGACGAAGTCGATCCACGGTCGTCCAGGAAAAGCTTTGTGCTCCAGCCGGAGACGTTCACGGGTCTCCTTGCCCAGCGCGTCGAGTGCGGGCCAGGTGCGGCGGAGGACCGGGAGGCTGAGGAACGGACCGGTGATATCGATCAGACCGAGCCATCTCGTGTGGTCGAAGTCCTCCTGACGCCTGGCATATCGCGCCATTCATCGGCCCTCCCACTTCGGCCTGTATCCCATTACTAGGCCGCGACGGGTCCGTCCTCCTCTCCCTCCCGCATCAGGCGCACCTACGTCTTTTGCATGAGGCGGTGGGATCAACGGCCTTGTGTGCTGCGGCGGCCGGCGAATCGCTGGAAGTCGTCGTCCGGTGGGGAAGTCCGTCACGCACGTGGACTCGCCCACCACCGGGAGGGTGTTGGTCAGTCGTTCAGGAGGTTCCAGGCGGCCAAGGCGAGCCGGGCCCGGGTCAGGCCGGTTGGGGTTGTCAGGTCGGCGGCCAGGGTGCTGCCGATCTGGTCGAGGCGGCGGGCGACGCTGCTGTGGTGCCGGTGGAGGACGTCGGCGGCGCGGCGCAGGGAGCCGGTGGCGCAGTAGGCGTCCAGGGTCTCCAGGTCCTCCGCGGACAGGCGGGCGATCGCGGCGACGTCGGCGTTGTCGCGCATGGCGTCCGGAGGGATCCGGGCGAGCAGGGCCAGCGCGCCCAGGTCGTCGTAGTGGACGACGGGGCGCCGCGGCGCCGTGAAGCGGAGGGCGGTACGGGCCTGACGCCAGGACTGGTCGGGGCTCCCGGCCGCGCCGATGCCCGCCCGCACGTCCGGAGGGAAGCCGGACGTGTCGATGGCGGCGGCCATGATGACGCCCACGCCGTCGAGCGGTGCCGACTTGACCGGGCGGGACGCGCACACCAGCCCGGCGACCCGGTCGAGGGGCAGCGCCGACCGCACCGCGGCGACGCAGAGCGGCGCGGAGGCGGCGAAGCCCAGCAGGCGCAGCGCGCGGGCCCTGGCCGCCTGGTCGCCGTCGGCGCTGATGGCCAGTTCCACGAGGGCGGGGTCGGCCATGGTGGTGCGGGCGGGCCCGTACCGTTCGAGGACGGCCGCGGCGGCGATGGCGAGCCGGTCCAGCAGCACCTCGTCCAGCGGGACGGGCGGGCCGGGGCGTTCCAGCCACACCGCGCCGATCTCCTCCTCGTCGAGGACGATCGGCACCGTGCTGGACGCGGCCCCGGGCGGGCCGGACAGCGGCGTGCCGTCGGACGCGGCGCGGACGACCTGCCCCGTGCCGTGGATCCGGATGCCGGCCGGGCACTCGGCGAGACCCGCGGACGCCCGCGCGAGCGCCGGGAGGTCCACGCGCCGGCGCATCAGCGTGTCGTAGAAGACGACGACGCGGATCGCGCCCTCGGCGTACGAGTCCAGTCCCGACAGGCGGACGGCCAGAGCCTCCATGTCCGAAGGATAAGGCCACGGTCGTCGCGCGGCCCGGGGCGAATGCGCGACGCACGGCGGATGATCCCGGCGGCCGTCGTCATCAGGATGGACGTCATGGATCCCGAACTCGACGCGTTCCTCCCGTTCATCCCGAAGACCGACCTGAGCGATCCGATCGCCGCGCGCAAGCAGCTCGCCGAGCTGGCCGCCGCGGCGCCGAAGGAGGTCACCGCGGCGGCGGCCCCGGGCACCGAGGGCATGGAGGTCGAGGACCGCACGGTGCCCGCCGCCCCGGGCGTCCCGGGCGTCCCGGTGCGGATCTACCGTCCGAGCCCCGCCCACGGCGCCGTCGTCTGGCTGCGCGGCGGCGGATGGATCGTCGGCGACCTGGACACCGAGCACCCGACCGCCACCCGGCTCGCCGGGGCGTCCGGCGCGGTCGTGATCTCGGTGGACTACCGCCGGGCCCCCGAACACCGGTTCCCGGCCGCGCTGGACGACGTCTACGCCGTGCTGGAGTGGACGGCGGAGAACGCGTCCGACCTCGGCGTCCCCCCGGACCGGATCGCGGTCGGCGGCCACAGCGCCGGCGCGGGCCTCGCGGCCGGGGCGGCGTTGAGGGCGCGCGACGAGCAGGGGCCGCCGATCCGCTTCCAGCTCCTCAACCAGCCCACGCTGGACGACCGGCAGGAGACGTGGTCGCAGCGCAACTTCACCGACACCCCCTGGCAGGACCGCGACAGCCTCACCGCGGTGTGGCGGCACTACCTGGGCGACGCCCCCGCGACCCCGTACGCCGCCCCCGCCCGCGCCGACGACCTGTCCGGCCTGCCGCCGGCGTACGTGTCCGCCGCGGAGTTCGACCCGCTCCGCGACGAGGACATCGACTACGCGCTGCGCCTGCTCCAGGCGGGCGTCACGGTCGAACTGCACCAGTGGCCGGGGACGTTCCACGGCTCGCACGCGATCCTGTCCGCCGACGTGTCGCAGCGGCAGATCGCCGAACTCGGCGCCGTCCTGCGCCGCGCCCTGGCCGGGGAGGGCGACTGATGAGCGACATCCGGCCGGATCTGCGCCGCCCCCTGGGCGACTACGGCATCGACGGCGACTTCCGCGTGATCCCCCCACGCGGACACGCCGTGATCCTCGCCCTGATCGGCATCGCTCTGGTCACGCTGACGATCCGCAACGCCGTGACCGGCGCCGTCACCGCCGCCGTGGTGTTCGGCTTGTCAGCGCTCGCCTTCGCGCTGTTCGTGGGCTCGTACCTGCGGGCGTCCCGCGTCGGGAAGTTCGAGGTGTGGGCCCGCGTCCTCGGCGGCCTGCGGCTGCGCGGCGACGAGCACGTCCTGGACCTGGGCTGCGGACGCGGCGCCCTGCTCGTCTCCGCCGCCAAGCTGCTTCCCCACGGCCGCGCGGTCGGCCTCGACCTCTGGCGTGCGGACCAGTCCGGCAACAGCCCGGACGCCACCCGCCGCAACGCCGAACTCGAAGGCGTGGCCGACCGGGTCGACGTCGAGACCGGCGATATGCGGCGGCTGCCGTTCGTCGACGCGTCCTTCGACCTGGTCATCAGCAACCTGGCCGTGCACAACGTCCCGTCCCGTGAAGGTCGGCAGGCCGCCATCGACGAGGCCGTCCGCGTCCTGCGCCCCGGCGGACGCCTTGCCATCGGCGACCTGCTCCACACGAACCGATACCGCGGACGCCTGGAAGAGCTGGGCATGACCGACGTGGAACGCCGCAGCCTCGGCTGGCGAATGTGGCTGGGCGCCCCCTTCTTCCCAACGAGACTCGTGACGGCGACCAAACCCATCTAGTGTCTTGAGTAGCTAATTCATTGGCAGTATGCGGCGAGGGTTTCGAGGATCTCGTCGGCGGGCTTGGTCCACACGAACGGCTTGGGATCGGTGTTCCACTCGTTGACCCAGCCGCGGACGTCGCGCTCCAGTGCGACGACGCTGCGGTGGGCCGAGCGGCGCAGTTCGCGGTTGGTGACACGCCCGGAACGCCTTTCGTAGCGCGGTGGGCGGCCGGCCGTCCAGCACCCGGCACCGGCCCCCACCGCCGACCTGTTCTCGATCAACGGATCGGCCCGCCGACGCCCGAATGCCCGCTCCCCCCTGCAGAATGGTCGGCATGCGCAGGTCGGATCGTTGGGCGTTCGCCGTCCTGGGGGTCGGTGTCGCGGCGATCTTGGGCGGCATCCAACTGGCGGGCATGCTGGACGACCCGCCCGCGCCGCCGGCGTCCGAGTCCGAGTTCTGCCCTGAGCATCCCGGCGGCGGAGCACGGTCCGACACCCGTTACGTGGAGAGGGGCGAGCCCTACCGGGGCGACGGCCCGCACCCGGTGGCGCTCAACCTGCGGTATGCCCAGGTCGGGAGCATGGACATCCCTGACCAGTGGAAGCCGGGCCAGGACGGCTCTCCTCCCGGCCCCCAGCTGGTCGCCTGCGTCTACCAGGACACCGCCGGTCCCCGGAAGGAACTCCGCGAATGCCTGTACTGGCATTTCCTGGGCACTGCGATCGACCCTGAGCATGCGACGAAAGTCGCGCTGCTGAAGACCTCGTACATCGTCCAGCTGTACGAGGCCGAGACCGCCAAGCCGGTCGGCCGGATCAACGTGCCGGGCGCCGAATCGTGCCCGACGGCCTACAAGGTGGGCTCCGGCGACACCATCCGCCAGGAACCCGACGCCAAGAAGCTCCAGGCGGCCCTGCGCCCCCACATCGAGCGCTCCGTCGCGGCATGATCCCGCCCCACGGCAGTCGACTTGAACTCCGCTGAACTCCACCGGAAGGCGCCCGCAAGGACGCCGGTGACCCCGGAACGCCCCACATGTCACCCCATAGCCGAGGCACAGCCGGGGTCCGACCAGGTCGGGGACGCCGGAGCTTGTTCGAAGATCAGGTCGGACGATCAGCGGGTCGGGTGCTGCTTGACCTGCTCAATCAGGTTGGCGAACTCCGCAACGGACAAGGTGAGGTGTCCCCCATCCGGATCTTTGCTGTCCCGCACCCCGATCCCAACCCCGGACGAAAGACGTCCCAGCTCAACGCAGTGCTCGTCATCCGCTCCGCCACTGTGGGTGCTCTTTCGCCACTGCATGATCATTCGTAGCTCTCCAAGTACCGCTTGATGATCTCGCGCGAGTCCTCCAGGGAGGCCGCCTTCGCGCCGATACGATCGAACTTAACCGACAATTCACGAACCTCGCCAGGCGTTTCGATCAAGCGGCCACCGTTCTGGGCACCCGAATAGGCGATGTCGCGGCTCTCCAAGCTGAGAATCTGGAGCGATCCGTCAACACCAAGATGAGCGCCTGACTTGAACGGGACGATACGTAGGCTGACCTGCGGCAGGTCAGCCATGCGGAGCAGGTGCTCCAACTGCGCCTTGTGCACCTCCGGGCTGCCGACCTCACGTGCCAGCACGCTCTCATCGATCGTTGCCCACATCTCGACCTCAGTCCCCCGCTCGAAGAAGGACTTCTTTCGAGCAACGCGCCTCTCCATCGCGGCCTCGAAGTTCTTCGGCGTGCCGGACTGGACGTACGCCCAGGTGTATTCGTCGGTCTGGAGGGCGAGCGGGATGACCTGGCCGTGGTAGGCCTTGATCAGGGTCGCCTCCTGCTCGTACTTGACGAGTTGCTTTCCCCAGTTGGGGTCATGCGCCATTCGGGCAAACCAGAGCAAGAGCTGAAATAGCAGACCCGTCCCAAAGTGCTGATCAAGCGCCCGAACATGATCGTCTTGCAGGCGCCGCCGCCCCGCCTCGAAGTTGGATACAGTGCCCCGCGTTACTCCCATGATCTCTCCGCACTGGGTCAGCGATAGCCCCATCTTCTCTCGCCAAAACCGCAGGTAGAAGGCCAGGAAGTACCACATCGACACCTTCGGGTCGAGGGGTTCGCGAACGATCGGCATTGCGCCCTCCCTGTATTCATCTTCGATGACTACAGGCAAAACGTAGAACAGTGCGGTGATCCTTGTCACAGGAAATCGGAATCTCGGGCAAGGACGGGACGATGGCGATGACGGCGACCGTAGAGCCGATCATGCCCCTTACGGGCACACCTTCCGCAGTGGGACTGGCGCGCGCTTTCGTGGACGCACAAATCCGCAAATGGGACTACTCACACATTCTCGACAGCGCGCTTCTCATCGTCTCGGAACTCGTCACCAACGCGGCCCGCCAGACGCCGGACAAGGAGATCCGTCTCCAGCTCAGCCGGGACGCCTACGGGATCACCATCGCCGTCTGGGATGCCGACCACGAGCTACCCAAGGCCACGCCGATGACCGAACTCACCCTCGAAGACCTCGACTTGTCCGAGGGGGCGTTCGATGACAACGGCGGCTGGGGTCTTCACATCGTCCGGGCCCTGTCCGCCAAGTGCGGTGTCACCGCCGACCCGGCCGGCGGCAAGTGGGTGTGGTCGCGCATGCACCCGTAGCGGCTCCGAGCCCGCCGTCACGACCAGAGCACCGGCCCCCAGACGGCCCGAGGAGCACGCCCGCACCAGCAGTCCAGCCATGCCCCCGACGCGAGGTAGCACGAAGATGACCACCATTGACGATCAGACGGCCATGCCGATACCGGGGCGGCGTCTGTTCCTGGCCACTCTCGATGAGGCCGTCCGCGAGCGCGGCGGGATGTCGTGCGGCATCGTCCAGCGCAGCGGCACACCCGTCCTGTACGTGATCAACGCCGAGTCACCCGGCAGATTCACCGAGGTCGGCGCCGACTACATCGGCGGCGCCTGGGTGTTCACCTGGGCCGGCACCGGCGCCGCGATCAGCGCGGCCGAGGCCCCGACCACCGCAGCCGCCACGATCGCCCGAGCAGTCGGAGCCCGTCCGTGAGGGGAGCCGACTTCGCTCAACTCGCACGGCTGTTCCTCCTCTTCGGAGCGGTCTGCCTCCTGTTCGGAGCCATGGCGGGTTACGTGCTGGGGCCGGGCCTGGTGCACCGAACCCGCCGCCTGATCCGGAGGCTGCGCCATTGAGTTCCTCCCCGGCCTAAAGGCGGGGGATTCCAACCGTCGCCGGTTGGTCTTCCTGCTTCGAGCCCGACACCGCCGCCCAGCTCATCGTCGGCGAGGTCGACAACCTGCTGGACCTGGTGGCCCAGGCCGCGTCCGTGCTGATCCGGCCGTCCGAGCAGGTCAGGGCCGTCCAGCTGCCTCGTCGGCCGGACCGAACGGCGTGCGGGCCGGGCTCGACGGCTTCTACGCCAGCGAACGGCGCAAGCTGCTGGTGGTCTTCGAGATCCCGGCGATTCCCGCGCTGGGACTGGCCGAGGTGGCGACGCTGGAGCCCACCTGGGTGGAGCTTCCCGCGCTCAAGGAGCACACCGTGACCGTCCCCGTGCACGTGAACGTGGGTGCCGGGGGACGAGGCGGCGGGTCGCGTCCCAGATCCGGTGGTGCGCACGGAGGTCGCCTACTTGCGGACGCAGCAGGCCAAGCGGCGGGCGTCCGCTCATCTATCGAAGGGCGACACCAAGTCCGCGCTCCGCGAGATCGGTGACGCCCGGTTCGCCGGCCTCAGGCTCTGCGCTTCTGCTCGATCCAGACTCTTCCTCCCAGGACGAAGGTCATGATCCCTACGCCCACGAACGGATAGAGGTAGCGAACGTCCACGACCAGCGGCACAGCCACCATCACCACGGCGACCAGCGCGATCATGGCGAAACGCTTCGCTTGAACCTTCATGTCGTCGTTCCCGGGCGACCTGCTCATCACGGCATGCACGACCAGGGCCACGACGGTGGCAAGGCCCAGCATCCCCGGGATCGCGAACCAGAAGAAGGTGTCGCTGATGATGGTGAGCACCAGCGCGTAGGAGACGGCGAAGCCCCCCGCCAACACGGCGACCTTCCGCAGCGGACCCCGCTCCTTCGCGCCGGTCTTCCCGGGTGAAACCGAGGGCTCCTGCAACGTCCCCTCCCGGCCGCCACGGCCAATGATCATCGTGATCGTCCAAGGTAGGGGCGTCGGGCCCGGGATGGCCACACCCGACCACCGGCCCGCCTCGCCGAGCAACGAACCCCGTCCTCCGAGCCGCGGCATCCCGGCCATCTCATGGACGGGCATGTGTCGATCAGGGCGGTACGACCGGCCTCGAACATCGCTTTGGTCTACTAAAACCACGGTCGCCCGACGAAAATAATGAACCACGGGGGCTGTAGCAATCAGTACGCGTAGCCCTACAGTGCGGAGCCATGGCACATCCTCCCCCATACGGCCATAGCCCCCACAATCCTCCTCCTTACTATCAAGAGCCCCATAATCCTCCGCCGTACGGCGGAGCAGACCCCGTATCAGCGTCATCCCGGCGCCCAGCGTCGCCGTGACGGTGCCAGGACCGTGGCCAACGTGGTTCACGTGGTCACCGGCATCATCGTGTCGATCTTCCTGCTGCACATCGTCTTCGTGATCTTCGGCGCGAACCAGGGCAACGGCTTCGTCCACGGCATCTACAACGTGGCCAAGGCCCTTGTGCTCGGCCTGGGCGACGTCTTCACCCCCGACGACGCCACACTCGGGGTCGTCTTGAACTACGGGTTCGCGGCGCTGCTCTACCTCGTCATCGGCCAGCTCATCGTCCGCGCGCTGAACCGCCCCTGACCGCACCAGAGCAACGGCGACGAGCTCGCACTAGGCCTGCCCGCGGTCCAGGACCTCGTCCCATTCCTTGATCGTCCAGCTGGACACGACACCGTGGCGGACGAACGGATCGCGGCGGATGAACTCCTCCGCCGCTTCCTGGGTCGTGAAGACGGCCATCGAACCGTCCGCCTGCGGGTCGGCAAAGGTGCCGATCATCAGCAGGCTGCCGTCCGCGACGTACGTTTCGTAGTGCGCGACGTGCTCGGCGAAGAACGCGGGCGCCTTGGCCGCGACATCCTCGGCCGACTCGTAGAAGACGACGTACTTCATGAGCAATGACCTCCGATGCCCGCCGATCGCCGTCCTTCCCCTGCAACCCTTATCCGCAGCCTATGCACGCCACCTGACCGGGGCATCACGCCGCTGAGGACGGCCGGCGTCGCCCGCCGGGTCCGGCCCCGCCGGCACCGCGCGCACGCGTGTGCTCCCCGCACCGCCATCGCGCCGGAGAAGGATTTCGTAATCCCTTCGTCTCACGAGGTAGTCATCGATCTGGCTGCCCAGCTGCGTTGGCCCGGCCGGGCGGACGTATCGCGACCCTGTTCTCTGCCGGGTTCGGGTGTGACGCCGTTCTGCGCCTGGACGTCCTCAACGATGGGACGGCCGTGGGCACATTCGCCGGATCGGCCGACTACATGGTGATGCGTGCTCAGCGCCTCGCCCACGGGTCGGCCCGATCATGGGTGCAAGCCGTCCAGAGGGACGTCGAGTAAGCCGCACGGGCCTGGACCCCCGCTCACTCCCCTACGGCCCGCCGAGCGTCGACCCTGCCGTGGCCGTCCTGTGCCGGGCGTGGTCTCAAGGTTCTACTCCGACGCCACCGGAGCGATCCTGTGGGTCCTGGACCGCGAATCCCACCATGGCTCGTGGGCCTCAGTCGACTACGAGCCCGGCCTACCCGACTACGAGGTTCAACAGGCAGGCGACCGCTCCCTCTAGGACGAGACCGAAGCCGCCTACCTGCAATGGCTCAAGTGAGGACGCCCCGACATCACCCGCTCCGGCATCACCGTCACACCCGACAAGCAAACGATCTGGCTGGACGCTCTAGCCAATCCCGTCTGACGCACAACAACCGGCGCCCTGCCCCGATCACCCAGCCGGGGCAGGTTTTCCAGTGCCGCCACTCATCGGTGTCCCCGATGGGGTACGGGTGGACGCGCTGATGTGCGGTTGCAAGGCCCGGACGCAGTGCCGTCGATACGATCGGAAGGCGTTGGTTCCCCGGCTCGCATGGCGTCCGGATGTGGACCTGTTCCCATGCCTTGCCTTGTCTCGTTACCCGGTTACGTTGGTCAGGAGTTCCCATGGCGTCACAGCAGTTCGACCCCCCTTCGGGCACCCGCGACTTCCTCGCCGGTGCGCTGCGCACCCGCGAGCACGTCTTCGCGCAAATCCGCGAGGTGTTCGAGCGGTACGGGTTCGAGCCCCTGCAGACGCCGGCGTTCGAGCGCCTGGAGACCCTGACCGGCAAATACGGTGACGAGGGCGACAAGCTGATCTTCAAGATCCTGCGCCGCGGGGAGCACGAGGCCACCGGCGAAGCGGACCTCGCCCTCCGCTACGACATGACAGTCCCGTTGGCCCGGGTCGTCGCGAGCTACGGCTCACAGCTACCGACACCGTACAAGCGCTATGCGATGGGGCTGGTGTGGCGGGCCGACCGTCCAGGCAAGGGACGGTTCCGCGAGTTCGCACAATGCGACGTGGACGTGGTCGGTTCGGCGTCGCCGCTGGCCGACGCCGAAGTAGTGTGCGCGCTCACCGACGCGCTTGACGCCGTCGGCGTGCGCGACTACCGGGTGCTGGTGAACTCGCGGCAGGCACTGTCGGGTCTGCTGGAGGTTTATGGCGTTCCCGCCGAGCTCGGCGGCGGCGTGCTCATAACCTTGGACAAGCTCGACAAGCTCTCACCCGACAAGGTCGCGGCCGAGTTGGTGGACTCCCGGTCGCTGGCACCTGACATCGCCAATGCGCTAGTGGGTGACCTGACGGCCGCCGATGCCGTAGAGCGCATGCAGACAACGCTGAAGGACAGCGAGGCCGGACGTGCGGGTCTGGAGGAGATCGGCCGCCTATTGCGATTGGCGTCCCCGAAGGTGGGCGATGACCGGATCTCGTTCACTCCGAGTCTGGTCAGGGGCTTGGACTACTACACCGGTGTGATCTTCGAGGTGGTCGCCGAAGGCATGCCGGGCTCGATCGCCAGCGGCGGCCGCTACGACCGGCTGATCTCCGCACTCGGGGGCCCGGACGTGCCGGCCTGCGGCGGCTCTCTCGGTGTCGAACGGATCATCGGCCTGCTCGGCGACGACGAGGGCGACGCGCACCGGATCGACGTCGCGGCAACGGTGATCGCCGAGGACACCGCACCTGAGGTCATGGGTTTCGCCGCACGACTCCGCGACGCCGGCCTGCGTACGGAGGTGTACCTGGGCGCCAGCCGCAAACTCGCCAAGCAACTGAAATGGGCCGCTGACCGCAAGGCGCGGTTCGCGCTGATCTATGGGGCCTCCGACAAGGAGGCGGGGGTGGTCACGGTGCGGGACATGGATTCCGGAGAGCAGGCCCAAGTCTCACCCGCCGAGCTTGCCGCGTATCTCACCGGGAGGTGCGCGCCGCCGAGGTAACTCCACGATTGGAGCGATGGATGGGTGTGCAAGGGGATCGCATCTTCGCCGCGATCGAACAGAGGGGGTTCCCCGACCCTTGGTCAGCCTTCGGGGAGTGCCTGTCATGGGAATCGGCCTACGCGGTGCAACTCAAGCAGGCCATCGACCAGGCACGTAAGGGCACCAACGCCCAACTCGGACGGGACATATCCGTCCTCTTCCAGAGGAAGACCGCCAATCTAGCCGACGCCCGCAAACTCCTCGACGACGTGCTCATCGAGTACGACCGGAACGGAACCTGGCAGATGTTGGACGAGCGTGTCGCCCGTCTGGACATCGACGATGTCTCCGAACGCTGGGCCAAGGGCCTCGTCGAGCATCCCTTCCCCATCGCCCTGCTGTCTCTCCAGTTCAACTGGCGCCACATGAAGGAGCACGGCGTCCGCGCGTTCTACGAGATGACCGCGCGCTACGTCGATGACCTCATCGCAAACACGGACCGCTGGGAACGAGCATGGGCAGCCGAGGAAGCAACCGGCGCCATCGACCGTGTCACCACGGTGGAATGCGACCTGGCCTCCGAGGAAGCCCCCATGCACTGCGACATCTGCAAGAAAACCATCACCGCACTGCTCTACCTGGACGAGTAACCATCCGAGCCGGGCCCTTCCTCTTCTCCAGCGGAAGGGCCCGGCACCATAGTGCTGCATGCGAGCGGTCAGCCGCGTCCAAGGGTTGGCGGTTCGTCACGGGTCTCATCACGTCCGAACTTGTCACAACCGGCTCGCCAGACGCCGCACCGGGGAACCACCGGGAAACTGGCCTATTGTCATAGATGCACGCGGCCGGCCGGCGGGCCAACGCCCCACCCGGTCCTGCCCGTCAGCGGCGGGCCGGTCGATCACCATCACCTCGACGCGGCGCCGCTTGTTTCAGTGAGATCGTTCCATGACCCGGGAGGCGGACCGAGGACCATCCGAGTCAACTTGATCACACACCAGCCGAACGCACTTTTCCCAACTCCACCGACAGCGACTCCGATGAGGCAGGGACCAGCGTGCCGAGGACGAGCGCACCTTGCTTCGTCCCCCGCTTCGTTACAAATCGCGGGTCGAGGATGTTGTTCACCTTGCTGATCATCGACATCCGGATCGTCTGAACAACCTTCTTTGTCCGTGTGGGGCCGTGCGACCGATCAGCGGTTCCATGGTCACAGTTCCCAAAAAAGTCTTCTACAAGAGCGACTAGCATCAGAAGTGTGCGTCGCTCGATATCTTCAGGATCAAGCCCGTGTATTCCGGCCACTGACAGCGCGTACAGCACCGAGGCTTCGAAGGAGGCGGGCAAGTCGACCACGGCGGCTTGCATCGCCGTATTCGCCCCGGCCGCTGCTGCACCTTGAGTCGCTCCAGCGATTACAGCAGCGCCGAAGGAGAATTTGTCCATGTAAGCGATAAGCTCTGCGAGAGTCTTGTCATGGTGAACCCGCCGCAGACGTTTGACGTTCGCGACCGCCAACGACAGTTGACTCTCAAGCGCCCCATTGAGGCGCGTCTTGAGAAAAGCAACAGGGTCGAACTCATTTAGCGCCGAGCCGCTGGTTGTATTGGCGGCTGGGCGTGAACGGGTGGTCAACGTGCCGGGTCGCCGCTGAAGCCGTCTATCCGGGGCAGCTTCGCCTCGATCGCGTAGTGGATTTCGACGTCGCGGTAGGTGACGTGCTCTTCGACCTCGTCCGGCAGGTTGGTCCGGGTGCTGCCGGACGTGGACTCCACAGCGGCGTCACCGGTGAACACCACCCGGTTTTCGGGAGCGGTGTTGAAGCGGAGTTCGTCGGCTTTCACCTTCGCCGAGAAGCGGATCTCTATCGGCTGTTCGGTTCCGGACCGCTCGTCGCGACTCA
This sequence comes from Spirillospora sp. NPDC127506, assembly GCF_040302145.1. Taxonomy (NCBI): domain Bacteria; kingdom Bacillati; phylum Actinomycetota; class Actinomycetes; order Streptosporangiales; family Thermomonosporaceae; genus Spirillospora; species Spirillospora sp. NPDC127506. The sequence goes on from NZ_JBEORG010000028.1 coordinate 102,851, forward strand.
TTTGGACGACCCGGCGTAGTTCGAGAGCACGCGGAGGAGCGCCTTTCCCAGGTCCCGCACGGACTCCTCGGCCTCGCGGAACGCGTCCCGAGGAGCCGTGACCTCCGTTTGCTCTGTGTCAGAGGCGTTCTGCTCGTCCTCGTCGCCGGTGTCCTTGGTCTCCTCCGCCGGGCTCTCGGACTTTCCGGCCTCCTCGCCACCGGCGCCCTCGGTTGGCCCGGGGCTCTCGTCCTTCCTGGCCTCCTCGCCGCCGGTGCTCTCGGTCTCTCCCGCCTCCTCGCCGCCAGCGCCCTCGGTTGGCCTGGGCTTCTCGGGCTTCTCGGCGTCCTCGTCGTCGGTGTGCTTCGGCTGGTCCGCATCCTTGGGCTGCTCGGAGTCCTTGTCCGGCTTGGCGTCTTCGGGGGGTTCGGCGGTCTTGTCGTCCGTGGCGCCTCCGGTGGTGGCGGCGACCGTGTCTCCGGCTTCCTTGCCCAGGTCTTCGGCTGCCGCGCCGGCGCCTGAGCCGACGTCCTCGACCGCGCCTCCAGCCCCGGAGCCCACGTCCTTCACCGCGCCGCCGGCACCCGAGCCGACGTCCTTCACCGCGCCCCCGGCTCCTGAGCCCACGTCGCGGACGGCGCTTCCGGCGCCCTCGCCTACGCTGTCGACGGCTCCGCCAGCGCCGCGGCCCACGTCCTCGACGGCGCCGCGCGCGCCTCGGCCCACCTGGTCCACCGCGGTTCCCGTTCCGGCGCCGACGTCGCGGACCGCCGACTCCACGCCGCGTCCGATGTGCTGGAGGATCTCCGGGTTGCGGTCTAGCGTGGTGAGCACCCGGTCGACGATCACGACCACGTTGTCCAGTCGGACGTCGAGGAGCGCCTGAGCCTCGACCCCCTTGATCCCCAGCTCGACCTTGCCGAGGACGACGTCCGCGCCCACGTTCAGCCGCAGCAGGTCGAGGACCTCCGCGGACAGCGAGACCCGCGCCCGCAGGTCCTCGACCTCCAGCGTGATCTCGTCCACCTTGAGCTGCGGGACGTCCAGGTGGACGTCCGGCCCCTCACTGCCCATCGGTACCCCCGCACCTCTGGTCGGGCGTCACTGTGCAATCGTCTCGCTCCCCGAGCAGGGCGGGCGAAAACGTCGCCGCGACGCCGGGTCAGGCGTCGGCGCTCGCCGGTTCACGGTCCTTTGACTCATCCTGGGACTGGTCATGTGACTCGTCCTGGGGCTGGTCCTTCGACTCGTCCTCCGCCTCTTCCTGTGGCTGGTCCTGTGACTCTTCCTTGAGGGCGTCCTCGTGCGTCTTGACGACCTCCCCGTCGCGGATCTCACCGCGCCAGCCCTCGGTCTCCTCCTGGTTCAGGAGCGTCCGGGTCATCATGTGCCGCTTGATGTTCTTGAAGTCGAGTCGGAGGCGGCGTCCCTGGGCGCGCCACAGGTTCGCGGTCTTCTCGAAGAAGCCGTCCGGGTGGTATTCGGCCACGAGCAGGACGCGCGTCATGGTGGGGGCGAGTTCGTGGAAGGTCACGGCCCCGTCGACGAAGCCCTTGGCGCCCTTGGACTTCCAGACGATCCGCTCGTCCGGGACCTGCTCGGTGATCGTCGACTCCCAGCTGCGGTGGGACAGGAAGATCTGCGCCCGCCAGTTGATCTTCTCGTCGGACTCCTGCTCGACGCTCTCGACCTTCTTGGTGAAGCTCGGGAAGTCCGCGAACTGCGTCCACTGGTCGTAGGCGACGCGCCGGGGCAGGCCGACATCGAACTCCTCGACGATGTTGACCACCTTGGCGTTGTCGGCGCCCTTGCTCTTGCCGTCACCGCCGCCGCCCACGGCCTTCTTCACCTTCTCCTTCACGCCGGTCATGCCCGCGCCGACGCCGGCCTTGAGCGGCGAGTCGCCTTGAGCGATCTTCTTCGCCCCCGTGGCCGCCATCTTCGCGCCGGTCCCTCCACCGGCGTCCGCGGCGTCGTTCAGCCGCTGGGTCAGGCCGTCCACGCGGCCGCTGGCCTTCTCCAGCGTCTTCACCATGAGCGCCTGGCCGAGCCCCCGGACGGCGTCCTTGAGCTGCTCGACCGGGAGTTCCGTGGGTTTGGCGCTGCCGTTGTCTCCGGTGTCCGTCCCGGTCACGGTCACCACTTCGCTTCCTTGTTGACGTCTCTCTGCCTCGGACCCCCCATAGCCCAAGAAGCCCGGACGAAACGAACAAAACGACCACTGACCAGGGAAAAGGAAAGATCTACCCGCCGCATACGCGGAGCAGGCCGTCAGAAGGTGATGGCGACCTTGCCCCGGGCGTGGCCGGGCTCGATGTAGCGCAGTGCGTCGGGGATGTCGGTGAACGGGAACGTCCGGTCGATGACGGGCGTGACCTGTTCCTTCTCCATGAGTTCCGCCAGGTATTGGAGGTCCGCGGAGTTGGGCTTCCAGCTGACGCTGCCGATTCGCTGGCTGACGAACGGGGAGGTCAGGGCGCCGCGGAGTTGCTGCGCGGCGGGGCCGAGGAGCCGGCCGCGGGCCGCGGCGATGCCGCCGACGAGCACGAGCGTTCCATGCGGTGTCAGGGGACGGCGGAGCCGCGCCAGCGACCGGTTGCCCACGATGTCCATGAGCAGGTCGTATCGCCCAGTCCGTTCGGTGAAGTCCTCGCGGGTGTAGTCGATGACGTCGTCCGCGCCCAGGGAGGCGACGAGTTCGACGTTGCGGGTGCTGCACACGCCGGTGACCTCGGCCCCGAGCGCCTTGGCCAGCTGGACGGCGAACGTGCCGATCCCGCCCGACGCCCCGTTGATGAGGACGCGCTGCCCGGCGGAGATCCGTCCTTCGTCCCGCAGCCCTTGCAGCGCGGTGTGCGCGGCCATCGACACCGAGGCCGCCTGTTCGAACGTGAGGTTGGCGGGCTTGGCGGCCAGCCTGTCCTGCGGGACGGCGACGGCCTCGGCGAACGAACCGAGCCGGACCTCCCCGAAGACCTCGTCCCCCGGCTGGAAGCCCGTCACGCCGTCGCCGACCCGCTCGACGACGCCGGCGAGATCGGCGCCGAGGATCAGGCCGCGCTTCGGGCGGCGCAGGCCGTTCGCGAGCCTCGCCAGCGCCGGGTCGGCCCGCACGTGGCGCCAGTCGTAGGGGTTGACGGACGCCGCCCGCACCCTCACGAGCACCTCGTTCCGGGCGATGCCGGGTTCGGGGACGTCCTGGAGGGTCATGACGTCGGGCGGGCCGTAGCGGTCCCAGGTCCAGGCCCTCATGGTCGCCGCCCCCCGGTGTCTGTCGTACGCCGTAAGGTTGTCATACGTCGTAAGGTAATCGTACGGCGTAAGGCGGTCAAGGGCGGCGGCGGAGAAGAACGCGAAGGGGACCGGCGGGCTCAGGAACCGGCGGCGCGGCGCCGCTCCAGCCCTTCCAGGATCAGGTCGAGCGCGAACTCGAACTCGAACTGGTCGTCGCAGAAGCCGAGCGTGCCGTCGGGGTCATCGTGGACGGCGACCTCCAGCATCCCGACGATGTTCGGGAACTGGTCGCCCATCTGCTCCATCATCGCGGCGGCCTCGGCGGTCGAGATCCCGGCGGCGTCCGGCCGGAACAACTCCTGGGTGAACCCGAGAGCGCGGCTGCCCAGGACGTGCAGCGCCCGGTGGGCCAGGTCGAACGAGAACCCGCCCGCCCGCAGGATGCCGACGACGCGGTCGTAATAGGCGATGACCAACGGGCTGGTGGTGCTGCGGGACTCGAGTACCTGCGGCGCCCACGGGTGGCGCAGGAGGACCTCCCGGGCGGCGAGAATCCGTGCCCGCAGCGCCGCCCGCCAGTCCTCTTCCGGGGCCGGGGCATCGACCTTCTCCACCGCCGCCGCGATCTCCCCGAGGACGACCTCGACGACCCCGTCGAAGACGGCGTCCTTGTTGGCGACGTGGTGGTACAGCGACATCGCCTCGACCCCGACCTCCTGCGCAAGCCGACGCATGGTCAGCGCGTCGAGGCCCTCCCGGTCGGCGAGCCCCACGGCGGCCCGGAGCACCCGCCGCCGGCTCAGCGGAATGCGCGGCTGCTCTGCCGACTCGTCGGCGTCGCCGCCAGGGATCATCGATCGTCCTCCCGCCCATCGCACCCGTACACAGTAAGTCTCTCGCCTACCTGCGCCATGGGCGGGACCGGAGAAGCCGTCAGCTCAGAAGATCTTCGGCCTTGTCGATGACGGCGGCTCGCTGGACCCAGCGCTCGAGCTGGTCGGTGTCCGTGCAGTTCTCGACACGCTCACGAACCTCGTTGGGAACGGCGATCCCACGGGCCTTCAAAACCAGCAGAACCGACTTGGCCTCCCCCTGAACCTTGCCCCTGGCGATGTGGTTCTTGGCGAAGTCCGATTCCCACTCGTAGTCGGCGATCTTCACTGTCTCCTCCAGGAGCTTGCGGGCGGTGTCGGAGAATCGGGCCCTCAGATAGTCATGGTATAGCTCGCCAGTGTCCCCGGAGAGGCGGTCGATGGCGGCTGCCACGCTGGTCAAGACCGCTTCGGCGTGTGGTCCGTCGGCGTGGGCGGGGGCGCTGAGCACGGCGAGTTCAGGCAGTCGGCGGGCCTGGGCGGGGTCGGTGACGGGAGGCAGCATCCCGGGGTGGAAGGTCAACGGCCTGAGCACCCATTCGGGGTGGCCCATGTCGATCGGTTCGGCGCAGCGCCGAGCGCCCGCCTCATTGCGGCAGAAGACCAGCAGGGTCGCTCCGCACCGGTGGCGGAGCCGGAACAGCGCCACGTAGGCGGGCCAGCTGAAGTGCTTCTCCTCATCGAACTTGAGCTGGGACTCCACGATGATGCCGTGGCTGGGCTTCTTGGGGTCGTCCAGGAGGACGGTGGCGTCGCAGCGCAGCTCGGCCGGGTTCAGGACGGACCGTTTTCCCTGGTCGGAAGGGGTGGGGCGCCACGTCTGGTTTGCCGGGTGGCTGCGACTTAGTGGGGCTAGATCTCCAGGGCGCCGCGGGGGTGGCCGTGCTCGCGGCCGCAGGCGGTGAGGGCGAGGACGCCGTGGCCCCGGACTTCCGTCTGGCGGCCCACGGAGGACGGGTCCACCGAGGCGCGGGCGGCGAAAGTCGTGGCGTGGCACGGGTCGGGGATGCCCAGTTCGGCCTTCAGCCGGTTGTAGCGGGCTCCGAACGCCTCGCTGTCGCCGATGTCGATGCCGTCGAAGGCGTCGTCAGGGAACGGGTCGATGTGCGGGAGGATGTAGCCCTCCTCGGCGGGGTGGGGCCCGCCGATCTGATCGTCCTCTTCGTAGATGTCGTAGTAGCGGACGATCTCGCCCTTCTCGGCGACGCACCAGGCCGTCCAGTCGTCGCCGCAGCTCGCGCCGTACCAGTGCGCCTCGCCGAAGCGGGTGCTCAGGGTGCGGCAGTGGTCCATGAACTGGTCCTGCTCGAAGCTCTCGGCGGAGTGGAAGGGGTTGCCGAAGACGAGTGTCCAGCCGTCCAGGCACGGGGACACGTACAGGCGGCGGCAGGCGTGGTGGGCGGAGTCCCAGCCGTGGTGGTCGCCGTTCCAGGCGGACGCGCCGAGCCGCATCGTTACGGGTTCGGGGTCGGTGAGGTCGAACGCCTCCAGGACGGCCTTCTGGTCGCCGGTCGGGAGGGCGAACCAGGTGCCGCACAGGTGCATCGGCTCGGGGACCTCGGCCGCCTGCTTGACGCGGATCAGGCGGCGGACGGCGGCCAGGTCGCGGTCGTCCAGCCCGGCTGGGCCGGCGACCTCGGCGAGCGCCGTGAGCGCGGGCCGGCGCAGGCGTCCCGCCGTGGAGGAGCGGCGGATGTCACGGAGGAGCGGCACCACTCCGGGGCCGAGCTCCGGGAGGGCCCAGATGGCGCGCTGCCTGACGTCTGGGTCCGGGTCGTTGAGGAGGGCGATCAGGTCTGGAGCGTGCGGGAGGGCCGTTTCGCCTTTCAGTTGGAGCGTGTAGGCGCTGTTCGCGCGGACCCGCGGGCTGGGATGCCGCAGGCCGGGGACGAAAGCTGAGATGTCGTCTATTTCAAGGCCGCTGTGAGCCCAGCCGCAGCGGCGCGCCACCTCGGCGGTCGGAGCCGTGGCCATGGCCTCGATCAGCGGGTCCAGGGCGGGGCGTCCGATGCGGCGCAGCACGGTGGCGCTGGTGGCCCAGTCGACCGGGGAGTCCTCGTCGCAGAGGACGTCCAGGACGGGACGCACCGCTTGGGCGCCGAGGGCCACCAGGGCATCGCTCGCGGCGCGGTGCCCTGGGCCGGCCAGCCGCTTCACCAAGGTTTCGATCTTCACGGCTGGATGATGGCATCACCCGGTGACATGCAGGATTCCGTGTGCGCCGGATTCGCCGTGGCGCATGTCGTGGTCGACGAACGGGTAATGACCGGGCTCGGGGACGACGGTTTCGACGAAGCCGCCCTGACCCGGAGCCAGATCCAGGATCTGCGCGCCGCCCGCATCGCCCTTGCGCAGCAGATACGCGCCCTCCTTGTAGACGGTGTCGAACTGCGCGCCGACAATATGGAACGCCGCGGGCGTGGACGGGCCGGCGTCCACCACCCACACCCGCACCCGATCCCCGGTCCGCGCGGTCAGCGGCGCGTGATCGTAGCCGGCGGCGGTGCCGTTGAACATCCAGGCGTCCGGGCGGCCCTCACGCATCTTGGCCACCTGCCCGGCCGAGCCGGGCTGCCCCAGATACAGCTCCCCCTGCACCAGCACATACTCCCGATCCACCCGCGGCAGACCCGGCGGATCGATGATCACCGCGCCGTACATGCCGTTGGCGATGTGCTGCAGCATCGGCATCGTCGAGCAGTGATACAGCCACGCCCCCGCCCGCTCGGCGGTGAACCGGTAGGTCAGCCGCTCCCCCGGCCCGATCGTGCGCATCGGCACATCCGGCGCCAGCGACCCGGCATGAAAATCGATGCCATGCCCCATCGCGGTGTCATTGACCAGCGTGATGGTGAACACATCCCCGACCTTGCCGCGCAGCACCGGCCCGGGCACGCTGCCGCCGAACGTCCACATCGTCTGCCGCACCCCGGGCGCGACCTCCAGCACCCGGTCGGTGGCGTGCAACTCCAGCCGATGCTCCTTACCGCCGGGCGCGGGCTTGAGCGCAGCATCGAACGGCTTCCAGCCGGGCGAGGGATCGGCCGCCATGTCCAGTTGGCCGGTGCCCATCGCCTCATGACCCATCGTGGAGGGGG
>NZ_JBEORG010000029.1:0-33447 GCF_040302145.1 Spirillospora sp. NPDC127506
CGCCCAGTCCTCCACCTTGATCACCCTCCACAGTGACAGCAAAGGGGTCAGATTTCGGCCGTCGCCTGGGGGTCAGTTTTCACGCGTCGTCGACACGACGCTCGTGCAACATGTTGCGAACCCTCGCAGGGGCGATGAGGACGCTAACTCCGCCATTTGGGCCGGCGAGATCGGCCAATAGTTGCGAACCCTCGCAGGGGCGATGAGGACTCGCGTACGGTCCAACCCAGCGGCGGACCTGGCCCAGTTGCGAACCCTCGCAGGGGCGATGAGGACTTCTTAGACGCGTTCCGGGTAGACGCGGCCAACATCGCGTTGCGAACCCTCGCAGGGGCGATGAGGACCCTGTCCAGGTGTCCACACGTCTACCCCCTCGGATGTCTGTTGCGAACCCTCGCAGGGGCGATGAGGACGCGTACGCCTCCGTTTGCAGGAGGCCGGGCACGAGGTTGCGAACCCTCGCAGGGGCGATGAGGACGCGGAGTGGCTCGGGGAGAAAAACGCGGAACTCCGGTTGCGAACCCTCGCAGGGGCGATGAGGACTCCGTCTCATAGATCGTCATCCCCTCGAACGGGGACGCGTTGCGAACCCTCGCAGGGGCGATGAGGACTGGTTGCGGCTGAGCTTGCCGGCGCGAATGGCTTGTTGCGAACCCTCGCAGGGGCGATGAGGACGCGGAGAAGCGGGCCTTCTTGGCGAAGTCCTCGGGTTGCGAACCCTCGCAGGGGCGATGAGGACGGCGGAATGCCTAGCGGGCCGCACCATACGGGCGGCACGTTGCGAACCCTCGCAGGGGCGATGAGGACGCCTGACGGGTCCGTGACTCTCAAATGGCACACTCCGGGTTGCGAACCCTCGCAGGGGCGATGAGGACGAGCAGCCGCGTTCGAACGCCCCTATACACACGGCTAGTTGCGAACCCTCGCAGGGGCGATGAGGACATAAGGAGTTTGAGGCGTGGCCACAGTTGCCGCGCAGGTTGCGAACCCTCGCAGGGGCGATGAGGACAGCCGGCTCTGTTCTGAGGGGGAACATTGGCTAAGGGTTGCGAACCCTCGCAGGGGCGATGAGGACGGGAAGAACAGCCCCGTAGGGGGTGCCGTAGGGCATGTTGCGAACCCTCGCAGGGGCGATGAGGACGAGCGAATGGGATGAGCCGGGCTACGCCGTCATCATGTTGCGAACCCTCGCAGGGGCGATGAGGACACCGACTACACCGTGGACGGCTCGCTCACCCTGGAGGGTTGCGAACCCTCGCAGGGGCGATGAGGACTCGTCCAGGTCCGCGGGTACACCGGGCGCTACGTCCGGTTGCGAACCCTCGCAGGGGCGATGAGGACTCCCCCTCGCCCAGTGGCGCGCACAGGGCGGACACCCGTTGCGAACCCTCGCAGGGGCGATGAGGACCCGAAAGAGACATTCTCGAAAAGGTTATCCAGTCCTTGTTGCGAACCCTCGCAGGGGCGATGAGGACTAGAACGCTGGCCTGATAAGCCAGTAACGAAGGTTGTTGCGAACCCTCGCAGGGGCGATGAGGACGCTCAGTTACGTTCTTCGGTGCATGCGTCTCCCAGTTGTTGCGAACCCTCGCAGGGGCGATGAGGACCAATGATCGTCTTGGGGAACCACACCGGCGAGTTGCGTTGCGAACCCTCGCAGGGGCGATGAGGACGCCCGCTACGTCCCGGCCGGGGGTGGCCAGTGATGCGTTGCGAACCCTCGCAGGGGCGATGAGGACCCCGGCGGTCGCCCGCAACGCCCGCATCCGCGAGACGTTGCGAACCCTCGCAGGGGCGATGAGGACCTGCCCGCCGTGCTGCCCGCCCACGAGCGGCAGGTCCGGTTGCGAACCCTCGCAGGGGCGATGAGGACTCTCGCGCGCCGGTGACACCCGTGGGTGTCATGTGTTGCGAACCCTCGCAGGGGCGATGAGGACCAAGGTTTCCGTTTGGTCGAAGGTAACGGCCAATGACGTTGCGAACCCTCGCAGGGGCGATGAGGACGATACCCGTTGGAAGAAGTATGTCGGAAGAAGAGATAGAGGTTGCGAACCCTCGCAGGGGCGATGAGGACTCTCGCAACGTATGCTGAGGATTACCGCAAGCTGCGTCGTTGCGAACCCTCGCAGGGGCGATGAGGACGTGATGGACCCTCCCGCCGAGCAGGTCCGCGCGGCCCGGTTGCGAACCCTCGCAGGGGCGATGAGGACCCGTTGCGGATGTTGAGAACTTGATTGAGTGTATGTTGCGAACCCTCGCAGGGGCGATGAGGACGTGGGAATGGCCAGGTGGAGCACCATTTCGTGAACGTTGCGAACCCTCGCAGGGGCGATGAGGACGCTCTACGGCGCAAGCCTCCCGGATGGGTGGTCGGAGTTGCGAACCCTCGCAGGGGCGATGAGGACCATATACCAGCGCCCCCGCCCTTCCGCGCCCCGTCCCGGGTTGCGAACCCTCGCAGGGGCGATGAGGACCCGAAGGTAAAGTCGCAGGTCGAGAACATGATACGGCCCCGCTCTTGCACGAGTTCTTCAGCGATCCGCCGGTTGTGTTGCTGAGCCCGGCGTGTCGCTGAAATTTACTTGATCGACTCCTGTTCACCGGAAGCATCGTGGCGGGCTACAGCACGTCGGTGGGGGCCGGCTCTGCGGCGCCCCAGGCGTGCCGGATGGGCGTTGTTCCAGGTGGGAAGGTGTAGACGATGACGTTGTCGTAGCTAAGGTCCAGGAGGGTTTCGACTTCCCTTTGGAAGCGCCGGAGTTGGGCCGCGCTGACCTGTCCCTCGAAGACGCTGCGTTGCACATGGTGCAGGTACTTGCGGCAGGTCCGCAGGATTCGGGGGTTCCGTTCGGCTGCGGTGTCGTAGACGACTATGACGTGCACGCCCTCACCACCAGATTCTGAATGGCTTGTACGGGGTTCCTTCAAGGCAGCGTCGGGTGAGTGCGAGCGCGTCGAGGTAGAGGAGTTCGTCGTAGGCGACGGAGCGGCCGAGGGTACGGTGGGCGACGGTGACGGCGAGCTCGTCGCGGACGGCTTGAACGACGAGCTTGCGGCCGCTCTCGCTCAGCATTGCCTGGTTGGCCTCGCTGTCGAAGTGGTGCGGCCTGATCTGGTTGCGTGATGACATCCGTAAGAGCAGGCGTTCGGCGAACAGCGGTTTGAACATTTCCGCGAGGTCGAGGACCAGGGAGTGTCGCTGACGTTCCATGCTGCTGTGCAGGAAGGCGATGCCCGTATGGAGGGGTGTCAGGCGCAAGGCTGTCAGGGCGCGGGCGTAGGTGATGCCGTTGACGTAGCTGATGAACGCGTTGCCGGCGTTCTTTGGCGGGCGGCGGCTGCGGCCCCCGAGCTGAAGCCAGTCGGGGAGTTTGGTGTCGAGTACCTCCCATGCGGATCGTCGGAAGGTGCCTTCGATGCCCATGAGGTGAGCGGAGCTCTCCGCTGATTTGAGGTTGTTCTCCAGGGTGGCGTATGGGCGGGCGAGCAGTTTCCGGTCGATGACGCGACGGACGTTGAAGGCGGTGGAGCCGACGATGGAGCGGGCGATGTCCAAAGCCGCTTCGGGGTTTTCGGCCAGCCGCGCTTGGGCCAGGACTGTCTCGCCGGAGGTGCTCGTTTCGGAGGTAAGGAGCGATCCTGCGTAGTCGCCGTAGTAGCTGAGCAGGTGGACGTTGATGCGGTGGCGGTTCAGGAGGGCGACGACAGAGGTGTTGATGTCGGTTTCGGCGCAGGCGACGATGTCGCGGACGTCTGTTATGGGGATGTGAACCTTGCCGGCTGATTCGCGTTCGATGACGAGTGATTCGTCTTTGCGGCGGATCCGGCAGGGGCTGGTGAGCCAGTAGGTGCGTGCGGCGGCGGGCATGTCATTCCATCCAGCAGTAGTCGGTGAAGCTGCATCCTCTGCAGGCGGAACGCGCGAGTCGTTCGGGGGATGAGGGGGCTGCGGCGACTGCGAGGACGTCGGCGATGTCGGTCTGTGCCTGCTGGGCGGCCTCTGGCGTGTAGGGGTAGCGGTGGGCGCGGCGGGTCTTGGGGTAATGCAGGATCGTCCCTTCGGCGTCGATTCCGATTTGTTTGAGGCGATAGCAGTAGTGGCGTCCCTGGGCTTCGTCTGCAGGACTCGGCCTGGTCGATGATTTGACTTCGTGGACCCACCTTTGGCCGTCAACGAAGTCGAGCTTGGCGGCGCCCAGGTCGATGGGGCTACTGCGGCTGTACGAGGTTTCGTGGACGGCTTCACCGAGTTGGACAAGGCTGCTCAGGTACTCGGGGCGGACGCCTCGGAGGTAGAGCCAGAGCTGCCGGGGGCAGTGGTAGAGGTACTTGATGTGCACGCCGCCGACGTCGTCAGCGTCGATCATAGGATCTCACCCGCTTGATACACCTGTTGCGGATCATCGCGGATGTTCCGCAATCCCAGCGTGGGGTCGTACTCGGCGTCGATGATGCGGACCTTGAGGCGTTTGTCGTAGGAACCGAGCCTTACGGCCCATGCCGGCAGAGGAAGGAGGTACTGGTCAGCGTAAAGTCGCCCGGTTTTCTTATCGGATCCCTTCTCCAGCGCAGCCCGGTAGTTCTCGTGGTCTTCTTTGAGGATTGCTTCTATTCCATCGAACTGCGCGTCGAAGGCTTCGGCTAGCAGGGAGCGGTCGTCGAAGGGCTGACGAAAGTGCAGAAATGATTTCTCAAAATACCGCCGGTTATGGTCGACTTCTTCAGACCACTTCCGTCCCCAGGGGCTTGCGTAGATTTCGTCGAGCCACGTGGTGATGACCTGTTCGTTGACTGTCTGTCCATCATGGCGGGTGAGGATGTCCCAGCCGAGTTCGGTTGGCTCGGCCTCATAGACACCGTCGGCCCACAGTTCGCCTCCGCCTCCGCGCCGGGTGGTGTAGGCGGGTTGGTGGACAATGACCGGGGCAGGCTCCAGCGTGGCGAGGCGGTTGACGCGGCCGAAGCGTTGGACGAGGGCTTCCAGGTCCGCGGCGGAGGTGTGGCAGGCGTCGAGGTCGAGGTCGAGGGAGACTTCGAGCGCTTGGGTTCCGACCAGCAGGCCCGGCCGCCGGGGTTTTCCGCTGGCGAAACGTTCCCGGATGCGGGTTTCGATGGCGGTTCGGTCCATCCGGCGGTACCGCGAGTGCAGGAGATGGGCGGAGTCTTCGCCGTGGAGTTCGACGCAGTGGGGCCGGAGGTTCTCATAGAGCCCGATCGCGTCGCGGATGTTGTTGGCCACGACCAGGACGGACTGGCCATCGGCAAGCCGTCCGCGTATCTCCTTCAGGGAGACGTCCGCGGTGAGGTGGTCCTTGCGGATGTGGAGCCGGTGGCGGATCGGCGGTCGGATTCCGGCAGGCGGCTCGACCAGAGTGGTGTGCCCTCCGAGAGTGTCGGTCACCAGCTTTGCCAGGGCGGTCGGCAGGGTCGCGGAGAGCACTGCGACGCGTCCGCCGAGATCCTGCCAGAAGCTCATGATGGCGAGGAGCATGCCGAGGCGGCGTGCGTCATAGGCATGCAGCTCGTCCAGGACGAAGATCGAGTTGGCGCTGTCGGCCAGGATGCTGGAGTGGACGGGGCCGGCCAAGGCGCCGCGAAGAAACTGGTAAGGGGTGCCGACGCGCAGGAGTTCGCGGAAGTTCTTCGTCGCTTCCGCCCTGGAATGGGCTTTGGACGCGGCATCGACCGGGGCCCTGTCGCCGTCGGGGCAGCCTTCGGCGAGGGATTGCGCGAGATGGTACGAGGCCGCCTTTGAATGAGCGACGCCGATCGCATCCGGGGCGTCCAGGTCTTCACGCAGGCGGCCGGTCATCGCGTTGATGCTGGCCAGGTAGGGCAATAGGTAGAACACGCGCGGGTTGCCGTTGGCGCGAGACGCCATGTCGGCGATTTGAGTCGCCGCCCAGAGCAGGACGGCTTCGGTTTTGCCGCTTCCCGTCCATGAGCGGAGGAGGAGGTTGCCAGTGACGTCGGCGGCCTGGCGCTGCTGGGGCCGGAGCGCATCGCCTCGCGCGGCGAGGCGGTCGGTCAGCCGAGCGAGATAGGTCTCATCCAGCGGATGTCTGGTCTCCAGTGGGGAGTGCGCTGAGGAGAGGTGGTCGGCCATGGTGACGACGCCCAGTAACAAGACGGCTGTTCGCCCGTCGGCGTCGCCGGGTGGCAGTTTCCATTCCCACCGATCCATGACGTCCTGGAAGAGTCTGTGAGCCGCGTCGGTCAGTCGCCGGAGGTCCGCGCGCGGGACGGATTCGCCGACCGGTAGACGGTGGCGGAGGCCGGTGGTGTGTAACCATTCCATGAGGTCGGCCAGGTGGCGCTCGTCGGCAGGAGCGAAACGGCGGGCGAAGTCGTCGGGTTGGTCGTCGCCGTACTGCGTGAACAGGGGCAGTTTGGGCGGTGCCTCAAGGCCCGAGGTGAACGGACGGTGGTGGCCTGCCACTGCGGCCGCGACCCATTGGCGGTGCTCGTCGGGAAGGTCCGTGAGCAGAAGCTCCACGAATCCCAAGGAGAGCATTTCGTGTCGTTCGCCCCAGACGGCCGGCTCCTGACCGGTGTTGCCGATCATCCGCTGGAACCCGTCCGGAAGCTTGCCGGTGTCGTGAAGAAGCGCGGCGAGCGCCGCCCAGGTCCAGAAGTCGGCGGGCAGGCCGGGGATGTCGCCGATCCGCGCCCGGATCACTTCGACGGCTTCCAGGGTGTTGCGCAGATGGCTGGTCAGCAGTTCACCGGGCACGCCCGGCTTGGTGGAGCTCTTCGCGCGGAGGTTCCTCACGGCTGCTCCGGGCTTCAGGCGACGGGGGCCAGCTGGTTCGGATGGACGGGCGGGAGCATCGCGACGGCTTGTCCCTGCTCGGTGGCCAGCCCGGTGTCGATCTCGGCGCGAGCACCCGATGGCGCGTATCGGTAGCTGTCCCATTTGAATCGGGCGCGGTCGTCGGAGATGACCGTGGTCAGCCGCATCGCCGTGCCCGCCGCGCCCGGCACGTCGAAGGGGACGACGGCATGCCCCTGACGGCCGCTCCCCCCGGTCAGCTGGACGAGTTCGGTGGTCGCTGTGACCAGGTCCTGGCTGCGGCCGAGCCTAAGGGGCCAGACCGGGCGGCGGATCGCCCGCGTCCACAGGTCGGTGTCGTCGACAAGCCACACGGTCAGCGTTACTCGGGCGAGGAATTCGCGGTCCTTGATGGTGACGTTGGTCGGCGTGCCGGGGCTGCCGAGGGGATGGTAGGTCTCCAGGTCCCTGCCCGCGCCGGCGGCATGAAAAGCCATGGCGAAACGAGTGTCGTCGGGGACGCAGTCCCACCCTCCGGCCGCCGCGGCGAGCATCCCGCCGACAGTGGACGGGGGTGGGCAGGGCAGCCCGACCTGCAGCCCGTCGTAGAGGGGGTTACGGAAACTGACGACCGGCGCGGTGACGGTCAGCTCCAAGGCCTCGGGCATGATGTGCTCCTCGCAGCGGCATGGACGGCGCGTTGTGGACGGCGAAGGCTCCCCTCGAAGGGCCGATGATCAATGTGATGCGGCTACACCGGGTCGTCGAACCAGGGGTCGTGGTCTCCGGCCTCGATCTCCGAGGCCAGGGTGTTCAGCACCGTGCGCGGGTGGCCGAAGATCAGCTTCTCGTCCTTGACGAGGTCGGCGAGATCGCTGCTCGCCCGGTCGCGCTGACCGCCCAGGAAACCGGGCGCCCACCCGACGCGGACCGGGCCGTCCAACTCGTCCGACCAGGCGCCGATCTCCTCGCGCAGGACGTCGGGGTCGAAGTACGTCACCTTCTCACGTTCCCGGACGACCCTGGTGAAGGGGTTGGTGCCGCCCTTGACCGGCGCCAGGACCACCAGGCCCGGCGTGCGATCGCCGTAGTGGGCCGACTGCTTGGCCCCGCCCTTGACCATGGCCATGGTCCGCAGCAGCACCGCCACCCGCCGGCGCCGCTCGTCGAGCGGCAACCGCACGCACTGGACGCCGCGCAGCACGACCTCGCTGCCGCCCTTTTTGATCACCTCGTCCGCCAGGCGCGGGGGCAGCGCGGCCTTCGTGGTCCGGCCGCCGGTTTCGAAGGTCCCGACGCGCGGCAGGTCCAGAAGCAGGTCGCCGGCCAGGTCCGCGGTGTACATCTCGTGCTCGTGGATCACCGGGTGGGTGCCGGGCTCGAAGTCCCGGCTCATCGTCCCGAAGTCCATGACCGGCTTGCTGGGCACGACCGAGACCAGCGTGCCGGTGGCAAGGACGGTGTCGCGCATGAACGTCTTCGACTCGCCCTTGTTCGCTCCCGCGTCGTTCGCCTTGACCGCGATCATGTAGCCGAACAGGTCGTCGTCCAGGTACAGGTCGGGACGGCCGCGGGTGTACGCCTGCTGCTTCTTGCCCTCGCCGCTGCGGATCACCGGCGAGGTCGGCTCTCCGGCCGGCAGGCTGTCACGCAGCCAGCGGCGGCTCGCCTGGGCCGACACGTACGGGTACTTGTCGCTCCTGCCCACCGTGAACTGCTTGACCATGCCGCGGTTGTCCTCGCCGCGGCCGTTGTTCGGCGCACCGGCCTTGATCTCCAGAATCTGCTGCCCCACCAGGAACGTCACTGTTCCGCCCCTTCCTCCTGGTCGCCGCCGGCGGCGTCGGCCAGGTCCTTGATCTCTTGGAGTTCCTCCTGCGAGCCCTTCGGCTCCCACCCCGCCTCGGCCAGCGCCTCCAGCACGGCGAAGACCAGCAGCCGCCGCCAGGACCAGGACCGCTCGTCCTCGAACAGCAACCGGTACTCCCGCACCGGAAGCAGGACCGCCGAGGTGTCCCTGGGCCGCGGGAACAGTAGCCAGTCCACGCCCTTGGAGCGGAACCAGCCGTACAGGTTCCCGCCCTTGCTGTTCGCGCGGATGAAGTCCCGGAACGGCCCCGGACGGCTGTCCTGCCCCAGCAGCGCGGCCAGACGTCCTGCCAGTTCCTTGATCCGCTCGACGTCCTTGTCGTCCATGGTCAGCACCTCACGGCAGTACGAGTACAAGAGCGGGGCCAAGACCTTGGCCTCAGCGGGAATGAGGACCCTCGGCGAGATCAGGCCGAGAATGTGACCGATCGCGAAGTCCACAACCTGTGCGGGCCGGGTGAAAGCCCGCTTGGCCAAGAACGCCTCGCCTGGAACCTGCTTGGTCGCCTGGGTCGCGGCCAAGGTCGGGTATCCGGCGCGGCGCTCCGGATCCCGGTTGGTGGAGCGCAGCCATTCCGCGACCGGCTGGCTCAGCTCCTGAGTCGCGAACAACTGCTCCTTGTTGGAGTTGGACAGGACGATCAACTCCACACCGGAGGTGATCCGCCGGCTGTAGGCGCGCACCGCATGCAGCACCCACAACTCACGTGCGTACCGGCCCGGCTTCTCCCCTTTGGACGGTCCAGCGGCGGCCTGCTGCAGGGTCCGGCCGACCGTCGTCCTGGTCATCTTCTCCAGGAATTCGTCGTCCCAGGAATGCATCAGTGCGGCACGACCACCCGACAGCGATGCCCCGTACGGGAACGCCCAGAGACTGGCCACACACGGATAGCACAGCGGCGTGCCCTCGTGGCCCGGCGCGGTTGTGTTGCGATGAGCGATGCTCGCCCCGAGCGGAATGTCGACCTTCCCGTACCAGTCACATGCCGCACGCCCGCAGTACGCACACGGGACACCCGGCCAGCCGGCGGAGTCGGGCCAAGCACGCCACTCACGGATCAGCCTCTCCCGCTCCGCAGGAGACTGCTTTCCGCGCGCGGTCGGGTTCAGCTTCGAGTTGGGCCAGAGCAGATAACTCGCCCCCAACCAGAAACCGCCGGGATCCGCGGCCTTGGCGGCCTTGACCGTCTCCAGCAGATGCCTGGTCATCAACTTCACGACGTCGGCGAGGGCCTGCCCCGACACATCCTTGGGATGACTCACATCGGCGAGCTCTGCCAGCGCAAACGCCCCCACGCGCTGCAACGGACTCGCGGTCAACACCAGGGACCGCGGATCAGCCGAATCGTCGGCTATACCCGACCCCCTGTGAGGCCTCCCGGCCGGTGCGGCACCTAAGACGTCCGGCGCGGAGTCAGGCACCGATCCAGCCCATCCCCGCGCTGTTGGCCTGCCCCAGACCCCATGAGTGCAGCGCGGAGAGCGTCTCGGGCGCGCCCGACACCACTACCTCGACGCAGGCACCCGGCTTCTTCCCGCCCGATGCACTACCCACCGAGAACGAGCGCTTCGGGCCGACCCACCTGACGCTCTCCAGCGTGACATCCGGGTCCAGCCCCATGGTCACCGCCTTGCGCCGCATGTTCCCCTGCACGTAGGCGTCCCACTCCGGCTCCCCCGGAAGACACCACGCCTGCCGGCTCGAGCGGGCACCGGACTCATCACGTCCCGCGCCCTTCATCACCACCGGCGTCACCGTCCGGAACACCGCCCTCCCGGACGAGAAGACCGGCGCCTCCACCGGCTCGACTTCGTCGACGATGAACGCGGTCGCCCCCCACGCCAGTACCGGCGTCGAGGCCAGCGCCTTAGCCCACCCCTCGACTACGGCGAGCAGCGGACTCCCGAACTCCAAGATCCCGGGGCCGTCGGCGACGTAGACACCGCGCCGCCGCCTCGCGGACGGGAAGACCGGCGCCCCGTAGCCGAACGGGACCAGCCCGTGCGGTCCCCACCCGGAGTCGTGCAGAGTTCGCCCGAGCTCGGGCGCGCCTCGCTCCAGCAGCGAGTAGGACAGAGCCCGCCCCGGAGCCAGCACCTCGTCCCAGTCCAACTCACGGGCCCCGGTATGGAATGTCACTCGTATCCGCACTGCTCCCCGTCCTTTCTCGTCCCTCGGTACGACTAGAAGATCCCGCTCTCGACTTCTACCGATGGACGGTTCTGTCAGAGCTGCCTGCGAGCGCGAGTCGCGGCTTTCGTCCGGCCCGGACGCTACACGGCATTCATCCAGCCGACCTGTGAACCAAAACGCTAACCAGGAGTAACCCTGTCCGAATGTGGCCTTGACCCGACGTAGAGCTCTGCTGAACAAGATCGCCTTGACAAGGCACCGCCCATAGGGGTCGCAACGGTTGGGTTCCTTGCTTCATGCAGTCTGCTGACCCACCCTCATCGCCCCTGCGAGAGGTCCGCCGTCCACCACGCAGTACTGCGAGGCCGGCTAAAGGCCCTGAGCATCGGGGACACTCGGCCCAAATTTCAGCAGCCCCCGAGCTCAACTGCCCAACGGGAGGTTCGATGAAGAATCGACCTGCATCCTCCCTCAGAAGCACTTCGCGATCTGCGGCTTTGCATTAGGCACCCTCATCGCCTCTGCGGGGGTTCGCAACCGGACGTGAGCGGCGGTCTTGATCGCGGGGATCGAGTCCTCATTGCGCTGGCGGACCGCGTGAAGGTGATCTCGCGCGAGTGCGTTGTGCCTGGCCCTGGCACCGAACCAGAAACCGGCTGGCAGCGGCATGATCGAAATCGCGTTAATGCGCACGGCACCGATAGCTAGCCGTTCCGCGGTTACCGCCGCCGCAATGTTCTCGTCCGCGAAGGTGTCGATGCGCCTTCCTTCAGTCACGGATGAACCTCAGAGAGAGATGCACTGCGCCGCGGGATCTGTCAAAAAGAGTGCGGAGGCAGCTCAGGTTTCGACCCGCTGCGGTTGTGTTGATCGCTGCGACCGGTGGAACATCAACCAGACGGGGTGGGCATTCAAGTTTCAATCCGATGCGGTTGTGTTGATCGCTGCGACAGTACCTCAGATTATGGGGTCTGACCTGCAGGTTTGCAAGATCATGCGCCAACCTCCTCGGAACCGATCTTGAAGAGGCGCCACAAACGATCTTCAAATGGGTGTTTGCGCAGGTCACAGGCAAGTTTGAGGGTGCGCGCCAACCTCCTGACAATTCTGTGAATGGCAGGAACGCTGCTCGTCCATCGGTTGTACGTATGAGGACACGTGAGCGGACAAGGACAGGGGCGCGGCTGGCTGAGCGGCTGGCCAGTGATCGGGTGCTGTGGGCCGCCTGGTCGCGGGTGGCGGCCGGCAGCGGCATGGCCGGGGCGGACGGCGTCACCGCGGCCGTGTTCGGCCGCGAGGTCGGCCCCCGGCTGACGACCCTGGCGACGCTGCTGCGGGAATAGCGGTACCAGGCACAGCCGCTCCGGCCGGTGCGGTTGATGCGTGGCGGCAAGCTGCGGACGCGGGGGTTGCCGACCATCTGCGACCGCATCGTCCAGCGAGCCTTCCTGAACGTTCACGGGACTCGGTTGAATCCTGCCAACCCGGTCAGTTTCTCATACCGTCCCGGGCGGTCATGGCTCAACGCGCTCGAGCAGGTGCAGCGGCATCGCGATTGCGGGCTGAGGTGGGTTCTGCGGACCGACATCGCCGACTTCTTCGCCGAGGTCGACCACCGGCTCCTGCTGGAACAGGTCGCGGGTGGATACGCGATCCCTACGCCGCCGAGCTCGTCCGCTCCTGGGTGACTGCGCCATGGCTGATGCCCGAAGGGGTGGTGCAGCGCCCAGAGGATTGCCGGAGGGCGCACCGATCAGCCCGGCCCTCGCGGAGCTCTTCCTCGCCGATTTCGATCGTGAAGTCGACGGGAGATCGGGGCGCCCGGTCCGCTACGCCGACGACCTCACCGTCCTGTGCCAAGGACCAGACGAGGCGATGGCGGCTCTCACCGATGTCGACCGGGCCCTGACGGCGCGAGGGCTGCGTATCAACCCCGACAAGACCTACATCGCCAACTTCGATTTCGGGTTCACCCTGCTGGGCTGGCGTTTCGCCGGCACGACAGCGCAGCCCGCCGCCGGCACGGAAGAGGGAGGCCGCTGAGGTGGGTCGTGCCATGAACGGGCCGGTACTGGTCTGCTACGACGTATTCGACGACGGCCGCCGCAACCGGCTGCGGGCCGCGCTGGAGGAGGTCGCCAACCGGTTCCAGAAGAGCGGCTGGCTCATCCCCGACGCAGCGGGCCTGGACGCCCACCGCGTCGCCGCCGCGCTCGAAAGTCTGCTGGCCCCCATCGACCGGCTCCGCATCTACGCACCCTGCCCCGCGTGCGCGCGCCAGGTCCGGACCGTCCCGGCGGGGCCACCACTCGTCCGACCGGCTTGGGTCGCGGACTGACCGCAACACCCGCGACCTCTCTAGGGTGCATCCAGACCCGACGAGACGAAGGCCGAGGCCCGCATGCCTGCTCGCATCATCGTCCACCTCGAACCCGCCGCCAGGCGCCCACCCGTTCCCCCGCCGCACACCGGCCCCGCCGTCAACGCCGCATTCCTGGCCGCCCTACGCGACACCGGCGAAGACGCCCTGTCGGCCGCGCTCCACGAGATCCGTCCGCCCAAGCCGTTCGCGCTCACCCCGCTTCTGGACGAACGGGACCGACGCGCCAACGCCTCCAGCAAACAAGTACGGTTCGAGATCGGGATCCTGGCCAACTCGCTCACCGCCCCCATCCTCCAAGCTCTGGCGGCCACCGGAGACGTGCGGATAGCCCGCTGCCAATACAAGGTCGCAGCCATCGAACTAGCCGGAGCCGAGACGTTTCCCGACCTCCTCGCCGGTGCCGCATCTGCCAGCCGATGGACACTGCGGATAGCGACACCGGTCGCATTCTTCACCGCCCTGGAAGAGGGTGTGCGGAGAGTCCGCCTCTTCCCCGAACCGGACTGGGTCTTCTCCGACCTCTACCGAAAGTGGAACGCATTCGCTCCTGAAGTTGCACTAGGTAAGGCGACGGCCCAGACCATCACTCAGAACCTAGAAGTCGCAGACTACCGCCTCACGATGGGCGAATACCTACTCAAGGCCGGCGTCCCGCCAGTACGTGGCAGCATCGGCACGATCTCCTACCGCATCGCCGACATCCGCCACACCACCGCCGAAGGGCGAGCGGGCTTGGACGCCCTCATCCGCTTCAGCGCCTACGCGGGCATCGGCGACCGCACCACCATCGGCATGGGGCACACCATTCCATCAACCCGATGACACAGTAGAAAGCTGCGCAGCACCAGGATAACGATCGGAATAGTCGAAACCGTCGCAGGGGCGATGAGAACGCTGTACGAGGACATCAAAGTCTTGTGCGGGCGCATGTTGCAAACCCTCGCAGGGGCGATGAGGACCAGCGGAGGGTGCAGAGGGGTTCGATTCCCCTCCCGGCCAGTTGCGAACCCTCGCAGGGGCGATGAGGACCCACTCGACTTCTGGGAATGGTTGCCGCTCCGAATGAGGTTGCGAACCCTCGCAGGGGCGATGAGGACCGGTCTCAGGGTGTGCGGGAGAGAGAGAGAGAGAGGGGCTGCATGCCGTTGCGAACCCTCGCAGGGGCGATGAGGACTCGGATAACTCACTTGGAGATCACCCCTTTGGGGATTTGTTGCGAACCCTCGCAGGGGCGATGAGGACGCGACGCGCTCGACCTCGGCGCGGCCGAGCCCCTGTTGCGAACCCTCGCAGGGGCGATGAGGACCACGGCCCGGCGGGCGGGTCGGCGAGGGTGTCCAGTTGCGAACCCTCGCAGGGGCGATGAGGACAACGCTCGGTGGGGTACGGGGCGTGCCGGCTGGACGCGTTGCGAACCCTCGCAGGGGCGATGAGGACGTGGATCGCGCTCGCCGCGGTGTGCCTGACCAGAGTGTTGCGAACCCTCGCAGGGGCGATGAGGACCTGGAGGAGCATATTCGGCACCATCCGGGAGCGAGGTTGCGAACCCTCGCAGGGGCGATGAGGACGCGACGCGCTCGACCTCGGCGCGGCCGAGCCCCTGTTGCGAACCCTCGCAGGGGCGATGAGGACTCCAGACTGGCGCCGTCTCAGCACGGAGCATGAGGGTTGCGAACCCTCGCAGGGGCGATGAGGACTCATGATCGTAGACCCTAGGTGACCAGGGCATACGGTTGCGAACCCTCGCAGGGGCGATGAGGACGTCGACCCCGCCACCATCACCCGCATCGATCGGCTGTTGCGAACCCTCGCAGGGGCGATGAGGACCAGGCGGGAAAAGAACAAAGCGCGCAGACAGCAAAAAGTTGCGAACCCTCGCAGGGGCGATGAGGACTGGAGCAAGGACCTGGTCCCGGCCAAGGCCTGGTAGTTGCGAACCCTCGCAGGGGCGATGAGGACGCGAATTTTGGGAGAGAGGAAAGCTGTTCAATGTATGTTGCGAACCCTCGCAGGGGCGATGAGGACCTGCGGAGAATGGCGGCTAACGCCGCTTGCGCTTGTTGCGAACCCTCGCAGGGGCGATGAGGACGCACAAGACGCGTGAGTAACGCGCAGGCCAAGCGCGTTGCGAACCCTCGCAGGGGCGATGAGGACAGCACAAGACGCGTGAGTAACGCGCAGGCCAAGCGCGTTGCGAACCCTCGCAGGGGCGATGAGGACCTGCGGAGCGCTCTCACCGTTCCCTTCCCGAAACTGTTGCGAACCCTCGCAGGGGCGATGAGGACCAGCAGGTTGCCGGGCTCGTCGGCGAAGAAGACCGCGTTGCGAACCCTCGCAGGGGCGATGAGGACTCGGAGACGCCGCGTGCGTCGAGGGCGACCGCCCAGTTGCGAACCCTCGCAGGGGCGATGAGGACTTGTTGGGGATCTCCCGCACGTGGAACGGCCCAGTTGCGAACCCTCGCAGGGGCGATGAGGACAGGTCATCGGCAACCGCATCGCCGCGCTCGCCTAGTTGCGAACCCTCGCAGGGGCGATGAGGACCCCACGGTAAAGCCGCAGGTGCCGTCGGTGCTAGAGGGGCGTCGAGAGGCCGATTTTTCAGCGATCCGTCGGTTGTGCAGATGAGCCCGGCGTGTCGCTGAAATCA
Organism: Spirillospora sp. NPDC127506; assembly: GCF_040302145.1. Taxonomy (NCBI): domain Bacteria; kingdom Bacillati; phylum Actinomycetota; class Actinomycetes; order Streptosporangiales; family Thermomonosporaceae; genus Spirillospora; species Spirillospora sp. NPDC127506. The sequence continues at coordinate 15,808 of NZ_JBEORG010000029.1, forward strand.
GCTGATCAACTACGCCGATGGCCTGGGCACGCTGGTCCGGCACGGTGGCGCTCGTACCGCGCCTACTGCCGAGGAGGGCAGCATGATCTCCACCTACGCCCACCATCGCCCATGCCCTTCACGACAGACAAGCCGTGCTCGCGTCTCGGACGTAGCGGACCCTAGTTGTCGCCGAGTGTGCTGTGATCGCGAACGGTCCAGTTGACGCCGACGGAAGGGGCGACTTCTCGACTCGGTTACACACCCGCCCGGATCGTACATGGATGACTACTCTACGTGCAAAGTTGTGGCCAAGGTCGTCGATCTCTTGCGAAGGGTGCTCTCCGTCTCTGATGTGACGCTGTAGGGCGCATGGCTTTCGTCGTGTTGTCCTACAGCTTGACGGCGAAGCGAGGTGTGACCTTGCGGGGTGGGCGAAGCCCCCAGCAGCGTGACGCGCGTCCAAATGTCCGGCTGTACACGCCGGGCGAGGCGGCTGCGATGTTGCAGGTGCGCGAGTCGTGGCTGCGTAAGAAGGCGAGTGCGCGGGCGATCCCGTGCACCTTCATCGGGAAGCATCTGCGGTTCAGCGACCAGGACATCGCCGCGATCATCGCGGCTGGCGCCAAGCAACCGGTCGTCCGACAGCGACGCGACGGGTTCTGAGCTGCAGCTGCACAGCAAAGAGGAGCATGGCATGGCGTATGCCGAAAAGCGGGGAAGCAAATGGCGGATCCGGTATGTGCGTCCAGACGGCAGCACGGGCTCGCAATCAGGGTTCGAGACCAAGAAGGCCGCGCTGAACTGGGGAGAGGAGCAGGAGGCCGGTATCCGGCGACATAGTTGGAACGATCCTCGTGACGGGGCGGCGTTACTGGCCGACTGGGTCGAGTTGTGGTGGTCCGGGCAGGATCTGGAGGCCACCACCGAGGCCAAGTACCGGTATCTGATCGATCATCACATCGTTCCCGTTTTCGGGCACCGGCCGGTCAGCACCTTTACCAGCCCAGAGGAGATCGTCGCCTGGGAGAAGCGGACGCGGACAAACGGGTTCTCCCACCGGACCGCAGCCGATGCCCGGTCGCTACTGGGGACGATCCTGGGAGACGCCAAGGAACGCGGGATGGTCGCCAGCAACGTCGCCGTCAAGCGGCGAGGGCGTGGCCGGAAGCGGGCGCGGCGGGGCATCGCGGTGCGCGGGCCCGAGAAGGTGTGGGCGACCCCGCTGCAGACGCTGCTGCCGGCCGAGCGGTGTGCGCTGCTGTCCGGACGCGACGATGACTTCATTCTGATCGTCCTCACCGCCTACACCGGGATGCGGTGGGGTGAGGTGCACGGTCTGGAACGGCCGGCGTGCCGGCTCGACCGGATCCAGATCGACTGGCAGCTGCGCGAACTGGCGGGGCGGCTGGAGATGGTGCCGCCCAAGGACGACTCGCATCGGCCCGTCGACCTGCCGCCCTTCCTTTCGGCGCTGGTGTCAAGGCAGAGCGTCCGTACGCCGGGTCGCTGCGCATGTCCAGGGCGGACGCCCGAATGCGGCGGGCGCGGGCAGTACCTGTTCCTCAGCCCGGACGGCGCGCATCATCGACGCTCCAACTACGCCCGGCGAATGTTCCAGCCGGCTGCGGACGGCCGATACCCCAAGGACACTCGGCAGACCGGAAAGCGGGTCCTGGTCGACACGACGCTATGGCCGGGGACACCGGTTGCGGCCTGGCCCGACGCCGTCGCCGGGCAGCCGTTTCATCCCCCAAGAGGAAAAGGGATCCGGGTCGTGACAGAAGGGGACTCACCGTCGGTGTGGCTGCCGCTGATCGAAGGGCTCACCCCGCACGGGCTCCGGCACAGCCACAAGACCTGGATGCTGGAGGACGCAGTGCCGGAAGTGCTTCAGGCGGAACGCCTGGGCCACACCGTGCCGGGCATTCGGGGCGTGTACTCCCACGTCTCGGACGCCATGAGAGACGATCTCAAGGCCAAGCTCCAGCAACGCTGGGAGGGTTCGCTGCGCGAGCGGCTCCGTTTCAGTGCGACTTCCCCGGTTCCGGTGCTCAACGATCTCCTGGAGACTGCTCAGAAACGGGCCGGCTCGTCGGGCATACGTCTCGCGAGCGCCTAGAAGATCACCGTACGGGCGGGACGGGATGCTGGTCTTGTCCCGCCCGTACCGCTACGGAGAGTGATGACCCTGGGAGGTGTTCTTGTGACCTCGTTCGGGTGGGAGGGAGATGATCTCCCAGAAACCTCCCAGTTGATCACTCAGGCCCTGCCGCTGATGTGCGGGAGGGCCTGTGGTGTAAGGGTGGGCGATACTGGGTTCGAACCAGTGACCTCTTCGGTGTGAACGAAGCGCTCTCCCACTGAGCTAATCGCCCCGGGTGTTCCGACGTCGGAAACTCTAGCGCATCTTGAGGGGTGGTCGCGCGCCGTCAAGGGGCCGGGAGACGGCGATGCTGGTCAGGGCGCAGGCCGGGAGGGCGCGACTGGTGGTCGTCTTTGCAGATGGTGGTGCCGGGGCTTGACGTGTAGGCGCCCGGGAGCCGCGTGAAGGTCTGCGATGGGTGGCGGTACGGCAAGTGCGAAGCGCTGTTCCTGTGGCTTCGCGGTCTGCGGTGGGTACCCGGTCTGCGGGCGGGGTCGCTGGTCGTTAGGTCCAGAAGACGGGGTCTTCTATTTCCCAGGGGAGGGTCAGGCCGTAGATGCCCAGGTAGGCGGCTACCGCGGCGGCCAGGACGATGGCCGTTACGGCGCCGAAGACGGTGTTGCGGCGGCGCTTGCGGGGGTCTAGGGCCTTCTCCTTGGCGCGGTCGGCGGCGGTCTTGGCGCGGTGGAGGGCGCGCTGGGCCCAGGCGAACTCCGTGGCGAGGATCGCCAGGCCGATGACGATGCCGAGCAGGCCCGGGCCCGGGGTGACCATCATGACGAGGCCGCCGACCAGGACGGTCGCGCCGACGGCGAAGACGCCGGCGCGCCAGGCGGTGTTGAGGAGCGGGTTGCGCCGCACCCGGGCGCGGAAGCGGTGGAGCAGGCCGGGCTCCGAGACCTTTTCTTGATTGATTGCCACGGATTTACCTTAAGCCAGATGTTGGCGCCGGGGGGACGCCCAGGTGGGGGTACTCCGTGCCGGGCACATCACGGCAAGATCGGCTTTTGCGCAGGTCAGGCAGGGGTTTTGCTACGGTGAGATGAATCACACGGGCCGGGGACGCCGGAATGTTCGGCCGGGATCAGGCAGTTAGGCGTCATAGATCGCGGGGATGTCCGTGGGAGGGAGAACCACCCCACCGGAGCACCCCGGGAGCCAGCGGGACCGACGTAAGAGGGAATGGCCATGAACAGCAGTACGACCGTCTCAGCGCAGCTGGGCCTTCGTCTCGTCGTCCCCGACCGCACGACCGTCCCCCTGCTCGCCGGGCTCGAGTACGCGGCCGACGACCCGTACGCGATCCGGATGGCCTTCTACGTGGGCGACGATGAGCCCGTTGAGTGGATCTTCGCTCGGGAGCTCCTCACGGTCGGCATCGTGCGCAGGGTCGGGGACGGGGACGTCGAGGTCTGGCCGGCCGACGACGACGCCTCGCTCAACATCGCGCTGTCGTCCCCGTTCGGGGACGCGCTGTTCGAGGTGCCGCTGTCGCCGCTCGCCGACTTCCTGCACCGGACGTACCAGGCGGTCCCGGCGGGGGAGGAGAGCGAGTTCATCGACATCGACGCGGAGCTGGAGAACCTGCTCTGGCCGTCCTAGCCGGACAGGCGGGCGATGTGGCGCATCTTGTTCATCGCGTCCAGGGCGGCGACCTTGTAGGACTCGGCGAGCGTCGGGTAGTTGAACACCGCGTTGACCAGGTAGTCGACGGTGCCGCCGCAGCCCATGACGGTCTGGCCGATGTGGACGAGTTCGGTGGCCCCGGTGCCGAAGACGTGGACGCCGAGCAGGCGCCGGTCCTCCGGTGAGACGAGGAGCTTCAGCATTCCGTAGGAGTCGCCGATGATCTGGCCGCGGGCCAGCTCGCGGTAGCGGGAGACCCCCACTTCGAACGGCACCTTGGCCTCGGTGAGGGCGTCCTCGGTGCGGCCGACGAAGCTGATCTCGGGGATCGTGTAGATGCCGATGGGCTGCGTCTCGCTGATCTCCGAGACGGGTTCGCCGCAGGCGTGGTGCGCGGCGAGGCGGCCCTGCTCCATCGAGGTGGCGGCGAGGGACGGGAACCCGATCACGTCGCCGACGGCGTAGATGTGCGGGACCTCGGTGCGGTAGTCGTCGTCGACCTTGATGCGGCCGCGGTGGTCGGCGGCGAGGCCGGCGGCGTCCAGGCACAGGTCGTCGGTCATGCCCTGCCGTCCCGCCGAGTACATGACGGTGTCGGCGGGGATGCGCTTGCCGCTCTCCAGGACGGTGATCGCCCCGTTCGGCATCCGCTCGACGGACGCGACCGACTCGCGGAACCGGAACGTGACGGCCAGGTCGCGCAGGTGGTACTTGAGCGCCTCGACGATCTCCAGGTCGCAGAAGTCCAGCATGCGCTCGCGGCGCTCCACGACGGTGACCTTGGTGCCGAGCGCGGCGAACATGGAGGCGTACTCGATGCCGATGACGCCGGCGCCGACGACGACCATGGTCTCCGGGATGCGGTCCATGTTGATGATGCCGTCGGAGTCGATGATCGTCCGGTCGTCGAAGTCGACGGTGTCGGGGCGCGCCGGGCGGGTGCCGGTCGCGATCACGATGCGCTCGGCGGTGACCTTCTGCTCCCGGTCGCCGGCGCCGGTGATGCCGATCGTGTTCGGCTCCAGGAACCGTCCCGTGCCCGGCAGCACGGTGACGTGGTTGCGGGCGAGCTGGCTGCGGACGACGTCGGTCTCCCGGCCGATGACGTGCTGGGTGCGCATCCCGAGGTCGGCGACGGTGATCTCGTCCTTGACCCGGTAGCTCTGCCCGTACAGCTCGCGCTGGTTGAGGCCGGTCAGGTACAGGACGGCCTCCCGCATCGTCTTGGACGGGATCGTCCCGGTGTTGATGCAGACGCCGCCGATCATTTCGCGGCGGTCGACGATGCCGACCTTGCGGCCGAGTTTGGCGGCGGCGATGGCCGCGCGCTGCCCGCCGGGCCCGGATCCGAGCACGAGGAGATCGAAGTCGCTCACTCCCCCAGTCTGGCGGCAGGCCCCGTCCCGTTAAAGCCTTTCGCCGGATGGATCATGATCCGTCCGGTTCAGGCCCGCCGATCAGCCCGCCGGCGAGGGCGTCCAGGCCGGCCTTGATGCGGTCGAGCGGCATGCCGCGGGTCCGGAGCTGGTGGAGGACGAGGTTCGCGGCGAGGGGCGCGAGGAGGGCGTCGGCGAGGTAGGCGGCGTCGAGGCCGGGGCGGATCTGGCCGAGGAGCATGGCCAGGTGCATGTGGTAGAGCGCGTAGGAGCCGTCCCGGAAGCGGGCGCCGGGCGGGTCCGACTCGGCCGTGACCAGCAGTTCGGCCTGTGCCGCCGTCCGGTCGGCGAGGGCGTGCAGGAACGCGCGCAGCCGCTCGGGCGCGGGCGCGCCGGGGCCGAGCGGCGGCGGGCCGTGGATGAAGGCGTCCTGGAAGGCGCGCTCGCGGTCGTCGATCACCGCGTAGACGAGCCGGGCGCGGTCGCCGAAGCGCCGGTAGACGGTGCCGACGCCGACGCCCGCCGCGCGCGCCACCTCGTCCATGGACACCGCCTCGGGGCCGCGGGCCTCGATCACTTCGGCGGCGGCGCGGAGGATGCGGCGGCGGTTGAGGGCGGCGTCCGCGCGCTCGGCCGGGGGGCGGCCCACGACGGGCAGCTCCCGGCGTCCCGCGAGGGGCGGTTCCCGCATGTCGGCCTCCGTCCGGGGGATCGTGCTCCGGCAGGTTACCGGAGAGGGCTCCGCTTCCATGTTGTATCCGGAAGGTTCTCCGGTTAACGTCAAGCGGAGAGGTTTCCGGTTATTGGAGGTACGTCATGGCCTGGGTGTTCCTGATCATCGCTTCGCTGATGGAGCTGGTGTGGGCGACGGCGCTGAAGGACTCGGACGGCCTGAGCAAGCCGTGGCCGACCGCGATCGGCCTCGCGGTCGCGCTGCTCAGCGTCGTCGTGCTGTCGCTGTCGCTGCGCACCCTGCCGGTCGGCACCGCCTACGCGGTCTTCACCGGCCTGGGGGCGCTCGGCGTGGCGGCCGTCGGCATCTTCGCGTTCCACGAGAGCACCTCCCCGGCCCGCCTGGCGTTCCTGGCGCTGATCATCGTCGGCGTGGTCGGCCTGCAGTTCGCGGAGAACTCTTAGGCCCGCCGGAGATCGGGCAGAGTGAAGGCATGGCGAGGGAGATGCTCGGAATCGACATCGGCGGATCGGGGATCAAGGGCGCGCCGGTCGACCTGTCCGACGGCGCGTTCACGCGCGAGCGGTTCCGGATCGACACGCCGCGGCCGGCCAAGCCCAAGCCCGTCGCGAAGGTGATCGCCCGGATCGTGGACCACTTCGGGTGGGACGGCCCGGTGGGCATCACCTATCCCGGCGTGGTGATCGACGGCGTGGCGATGTCGGCGGCGAACGTGTCCAAGCACTGGCTGGGGCTGGACGCGGCGTCCCTGTTCGCGGACGTCACCGGGCGGGAGATCACGGTGCTCAACGACGCCGACGCGGCCGGGGTGGCGGAGATGCGGCTCGGCGCGGGGCGCGGCCGGCGCGGCACCGTCGTGGTGCTCACGCTGGGCACGGGCATCGGCAGCGCGCTGTTCACCGACGGGGTCCTCGTCCCGAACACCGAGTTCGGGCACATCCAGATCGACGGGAAGGACGCCGAGCTGCGCGCGTCCGCGAAGGCGCGCACCGAGGAGGGCCTCGGCTGGTCCCGGTGGGCGAGGCGGCTCAGCGTGTACCTGGCGCACCTGGAGGCGCTGCTCTCCCCCTCGCTGATCATCGTGGGCGGCGGCGTGAGCCGGAAGTCCGACCGCTTCCTGCCGCTGATCGAGGGGGTGCGGGCGGAGATCGTCCCGGCGCGGCTGGTGAACAACGCGGGCATCGTGGGCGCGGCGATGGCGGCGGCCGCCGCGCACCCGGCGGAGACCGCCGAGCCCGCGCCGCCGCGGGCCGTCCGGGCGGCCGGGCGGAACGGCGACCGGCGGCCCGGCAAGGTCGAGGCCGCCCGCTAGGGCCCGCGGCCAAGTACGGCTAGGGCCTGCGCAGCCGCACGGTCGCGATCTCCCAGGGGCGCAGCGCCAGCGCCACCGTCCCGTCGCGGACGTCGAGCGGGATGCCGGGGCGCCCGCGCAGGTCGGTGCGGACGGCCTCGGTGAAGTCCCCGCGCAGGACGGCCGTCGCCGGCTCGGCGCACTGCGCGGCCATGCGGGTCTCGATCCAGCCGCCGCGGGCGCGCAGCGAGGTCATGACCACGCCGTCCCCGGTGATCGCGACGCCCTCCCGGGGCTCGGGGACGGGCGCGGAGGCGTGCCCGTAGCCGGCGGCGGTGAGAAGGGCGTGCCGGAACGCCTCGGCGGCGCGGAGCACCTCGGGCCCGGGCCGTTCGCCGTCGTAGGGCATGACCGCCATCGCGGCCGTCCGCTCGCCGCGGCACTGCGCGCCCGGGGTGGGCAGCTGCGGCCCGGCGGGCTGGTCCCGGTAGGCGTTGCGGTCCCGGGACAGGTGGCCGACCGCGCGCAGCAGCGTGAGCGCCATCTCCCGCCCGCCCCCGGTGATCTCGTACTCGGTGGCGTGCTCCAGCAGGACGGCGAGGCCGCCCGCCGCGACGAACCCCGACGCGGGGTAGGTCGGCACGGGGCGCTCGCCGAAGCCGCCCTCGGCCGCCGGCCCCCGCTCGGTGATCGCGAACTGGCCCTCCGCGAAGGAGGAGTCCGCCCGGCGCGGCAGCGACAGGTGCAGCCGGACGCGGTGGTCGTCGCAGCGGTTGTCGAACGTCGTCCGCAACCGCAGGAACGGCTCGCCGGCCCGCAGCTCGGCGCGGGTCGTGACGGTCACGTCCTCCTCGGCCCGCGACCGCGCGCCGGCGTCCAGGTCTCCGCCGCGCGGCCAGCGGTAGGTCCGGACGATGTCGAACGCGGCGACGAGCGGCCCGTCCGACGCCCGCGCCACGTCCACGGTGACGGGGTCGCCGACGATCCGGTCGCGGGCGGGGGGCGCGTAGTTGTAGGTGTCACCGAGGTCGCCGCCGTCCACGATCCGCCCGGCGCCCTCGACGACGTGGCCGGACGGGGTGCGCAGCCCGAGCGTGCCGTCGGCGTGCACCTCGGCGCGCAGCAGCCCGTTGTCGAGGGCGTTCCCGTCCAGTACCGCCCTCTCCGGCGTCGCGGGGGCCTCCTCGGCCCGCGCGGCCGGCACGGGCCGCACGGCCGTCAGCCCGAGGGGCGGCACGTCGACGAGCGCGGCGACGGTGCGGCGCGGATCGGCCAGGATCCGCAGGCGCCACTCCCCCTCCGCGCCCCGCAGCGCCTCCCGCACCTCGTTGACGTCGAACGGGACGTCGGCGCGGGACGTCACGCGGAAGGTCAGCGTGCGGTCCTCGCGGGACACCGACCAGTCGCGGATCTCCTGCCCGAACAGCACCCGCCCGTACACCCGCTCCAGCAGGATCGGCAGGTCGGAGGCCGGGTGGACGGCGTCGTCCAGCACGGTCGGCGCGACGCTGATCGTCTGCACGGGCACCGGCCGCCCGTCCCCCGCCACCAGCGCCGGCTCCCCGTCGCACGGGACGTCCAGCGTGACCAGGCCCGTGCGGCGGGCCGGGGTCGGGTTGAACACCAGGTGCCCGCCGAGCGGCACGGACGCGGCCCGCTCGGCGGTGACGAGGTCGCAGACGGCGCGCCCGAGCTGCTCCGCCTCGGCCATGTGCGCCGCGACCTGCTCGGCGGTCTCGTCGCAGCCGCAGCCGGTGACCGAGTCGTGGCAGCTCGCCTCGATGAGCCGCCGCCACGCCAGGTCGAGGAACGTCTGCGCGTCGCCCGCGTACCAGAGCGCGGTCAGCGGCTCGGCGTACCGCTCGACGAGCCGCTCGGCGCGCCCCATCAGCTCCTTGAGCCGGACCCGGGCGGAGATCACCCCCGGCAGGATGTTGGCGCGGGCGTGCGAGCGCAGCTCGCCGCGGACGTGCGGCAGCCCGTCCGCGGACGGCGTCTCCGCCGCGAAGAAGCCCGCGAGGGTGTCGAGCCGCATGCCGGGCCCGGCGGACGCGATCCGGTCGGCGAGGTCGGCGGCGGGCGCGGTGTGGTCGGCGCCGTACATGGCCAGCAGCGGGCCGCCGCGCGGGTCCCAGCGGGCCATCGCCTCGGCGAACCCGGCGACGCGGCCGGGCGGCGGCGGCGCGCCGTCCCCGGACTCCTCGAACATCGACGCGGCGTTGCCGTAGCCGCCCTCCGGGAGGTAGCGGGTGCGGATCGCCGTCCCGTCCGGGGCCTCCCACGCGAACGTGCAGGTCCGCACCCGCTGCGGGACGCCGCGCCACACGCACGCGTGCTCGATCCCGGCGAGCTTCAGGATCTGCGGCATCTGCGCGCAATGCCCGAACTGGTCGGGCAGGTATCCGACCATCATCGCGGCGCCGAGCTCCTCCGCGCGCCGCATGCCGAGCTCCAGGTTCCGGATGATGTTCTCCCCCGAGCACAGGAACTCGTCGTGGAGGATCTGCCAGGGGCCGACGGCGAGCCGCCCCTCCCGGACGAGCGCGGCCAGCCGGTCGCGCCGCTCCGGGCGGATCTCCAGGTAGTCGTCGACCGCCGCCATCTGCCCGTCCAGCGTGAAGCGCCAGCGCGGATCGGCCTCCATCCGGTCGATGACGGCGTCGAGCAGCGCCACCAGCCGGAGCCGGAACCGCTGGAACGGCAGGTACCACTCGCGGTCCCAGTGGGTGTGCGGCACGACGACGATCTCGCGGCGGTCCGCCCGCCGGCCGTCCGCCCGCCCGGTGTCCGCCGCCCGCCCCGTGCCCTCGGCGCGCCCCGCGTCCTCTATCCGCACAGTGCGATCACCTCGTTCTCGTGGCTCTCCAGGCGGTGCATGCCCGGACCTTCCGCCGGTATCCGGACGTCGTCGCCGCGGACGGCGGTGCGCCGGCCGCCGGGCCGGACGAGCACGGTCCCGTCGGCGCCGAACACGTTCGCGTGGCCGAGGTCGGTGGTGACCTCCTGGCCCGGGAGCAGCAGGACGCCGGCGTGCGCCGAGGCGGCGGGCAGCTCGGGCTGGTGGCTGACGGTGTTGTGGTCGGTCACCGCGAGGAAGTCGAGCCCTTGGGACGCGGCCAGGCACGCCAGCTCGCGGACGGGGAGCGTCCCGTCGCTGTGGACGGTGTGGGAGTGCAGGTCGCCCGCGAGCCGCCCCCGGCCACCAGATCCCCGTCGCGATGCAGCAGGACCCGCCCGGGACGCGGCACGGCCCGTCCCCGGTCGCCCGGCTCGGGCTCCCGCCCCTCGCCGGCGGCGACGTGCGGCGGTTCCCCCTCCACGTCCAGCGTGACAAGGGAAGAACCGATCACGTAAAGGGTTCGGCGGCCACTTCTCGGATCAAGGGTCCATGAGCTCGGCGGACCGCGCCGCGAACGCCTCCATCGCCTTCGCGGTGACGGGGCCGGGCGCCGCCGGGAGGACCGTGCCGTCCACCGCCCGGATCGGCTGGACATCGCGGGTGGTGGACGTCAGGAACGCCTCGTCGGCGCGGTACAGGTCGTCCAGCGCGAGGTCCTCCTCCTCGCCGCCGAACCACTCCAGCGTCAGCGCCCGCGTCACCCCCGCCAGGCAGCCCGACGACAGCGGCGGCGTCACCAGCCGGCCGCCGAGCACCACGAAGATGTTGCTGCCCGTCCCCTCGCACAGGTTCCCTGCGGTGTTGCCGAAGATCGCCTCGCCGCCGCCGCGCTCCTTGGCGTAGGCGAGCGCCAGCGCGTTCTCCGCGTAGGACGTCGTCTTGAGGCCGGACAGCGCGCCCCGCTCGTTGCGCGGCCACGGCACGACCGTCACGTCCGCCGTCGGGGGGAACGGGTCCTGCGGCCCGGCGATGATCGACACGGTCGGCCCCGCGTCGCCGCGCGCCGACCCCAGCGGCCCCGGACCGCTCGTGTAGGTGATGCGGATCCGCGCCAGCGGCCACTTCGGCGCCGCCGCCAGCACCTCGAGGGTGCCCTGCGCGAGAGCGTCGTGGTCGGGCTCGGGCAGGCCGAGACCGGCCGCCGAACGGGCCAGCCGGCGCAGATGGCGGGTCAGCGCGAACGGCTCCCCGTTCGTCGCCTTCACCGTCTCGAAGATCCCGTCCCCGACCAGCATGCCGTGGTCGAAGACCGACACCACCGCCCGCTCGGGATCGATCAGTTCTCCGTTCAGCCAGATCCTGGCCTGCGCCGTCACCGGAAGCCACCCTCCCCATCACCCGGGCCGGAACCGGCCCGGTCTCGCGCCGATCGCTGAAGCGGCGGGCGTCCCGCGCCCAGCCGCCCGTGGGCCCACAGTACGGCGCTCCGGGGGACGTGTTCGAGTACTTCCGGGCAGCGCGCCCGGGATACGCGGCGTTCAGGCCAGAACGCACCCGAATGTGTCCGCGAGGCCCGCCAGGCCCTTCTCCGTCACCGCCAGCGCCCGCCGCGTCGGGCCCCGCTCGAACCAGCCCAGCTCGATCATGCGGTCGGTCAGCGCCGCGCCCAGCGCCCCGTTCAGATGCGGGCGCCGCTCCGTCCAGTCGAGGCACCGCCACGCGAACCTCCGCCGGGCCCGCCGCAGCGCCGCGACGTCCAGGCCGAGCGCGGCCAGCCGCTCCTCGCCCTTCTCCGTCACCTCGAAGGCGTCCTCGCCGTCCGGCTCGATCAGGCCGCCGTCCACCAGCGCCGCGAACAGCGCCACCCCGGCCGCGCCCGCCAGATGGTCGTAGCAGGTCCGCGCCTCCCGCAGCCGCCGCGCGTCCTTCGACTGCCGCAGGCTCCGCACCCGCACCGGCGGGCTGATCCGCGACAGCGCCTCGATCACCTGCGCGACCTCGCCGCTCCGCAGCCGGTAGTACCGGTGCCGGCCCTGCTTCACGACCGTGACGAACCCCGCGTCCAGCAGCCGCCCCAGATGCGCGCTCGCCGTCTGCGCGCTCACCCCCGCCGTCCGCGCCAGCTCCCCCGCCGCCAGCGGACGCCCGTCCAGCAGCGCCGTCAGCATCGCCGCCCGCGCCCGATCCGCCAGCAGCGCCGCGACCGGCGCGAAGTCGGCACCGGCGACATGTTCCGCGCTCATGCCACGAGCCTAAGCGCCCCACCCTTCGACGCCCGCCGAAGCATCCGCCGCGCCCCGACCGGAAACCGGTTTGGGGAACCGCCCACCGACACGCTAAAGTCTTCCTCGTCGCCGCAAGGCGCACGCGGAAGTGGCTCAGGGGTAGAGCATCACCTTGCCAAGGTGAGGGTCGCGGGTTCAAATCCCGTCTTCCGCTCTGAGGGGCCTTTCAGGCTGTGACCCAGAAGGTCTCATTCTGGTGGAGTGGCCGAGAGGCGAGGCAACGGCCTGCAAAGCCGTGTACACGGGTTCAAATCCCGTCTCCACCTCGACGCCGTACCTCCCCCCGGAGGCCGCGGAAACGGGCGATTAGCTCAGTGGGAGAGCGCTACCTTGACACGGTAGAGGCCACTGGTTCAATCCCAGTATCGCCCACTTCGCAACTGGGAGTGGTGCGCTCGGAGCTTTGAGTTCCTTCGCCGCCACTCCCTCGTCGTATTCGTCATTCGCCGGGGGGCGTGGCGCGGGGGCGGCGGTCTGCTATTTCCGTCTCGTCCAGCAGGGTCAGCATTGGCTCTCCCGGCACGCCCAACATGACCACCACGAATTTCGCCCAGGTGTCGGAACGGTTGTTGGCCGCCTTCCAGTGGATGACGTCGCCGCCCGGCTCCCAGAACGCCTCCCCGGCGCGGATCACGCGTTCCGGCTGCCCGTCGAGCTCGAACAGCATCTCCCCTTCGAGCATGTACCCGAAGACGGGGCCCGAATGGCGGTGCGGAGGCGTGCCGGGGTCGCCGGGCGGGATCTCGACGGTCGCCGTCATGGCCTCGGCGCCCTCAGGGATGAACGGCGGCACCGTGTGCATCAGGGACGTCAGGACCGAGTTGGACCGGATGTCTATCGTCATGCCGCCGACGCTAACCGGCTCCCCGGCCCCCGACCAGACCAGTCGGCACCGGATTCGCTGGACCGGTCAGCGGGTCTTGATGACCGACCCGGCGCGCTTCACCGAGCTGATCACCGGTGCCGTCTCGACGTGCTGGACGGCCGTGAGCGCACCGATGCGGCCGGTCAGGTAGCCGTAGAAGTCGGTGGTGTTGCGGCAGACCGCGATGGCCAGCAGGCTGGTCGGGCCCGTGATCGCGGCGGCGAAGACGATCTCGGGATGCCCCGCGAGGGCGTCGCCGACTGCGACCAGCTCCGACGGCGCGACGCGCTCAGAGACTACGAGGCGCCCTACTTCTCCGGCAGCCCCAGCCTGACGGTGCGCACCGTCGGCGACACGGGCCACGACCTGGCGCTGCACCCGTCCCACGGCGAGTCGTTCGCGGTGATGAACGCCTGGCTGCGGACCCACTGAGCCCGCATCCGCCCGGCGCCGCGGATTGGCATCAGGTGTCGCAGCCTATGCCGTCGCCGTCTCGGTCCAGGTCGTAGATGTCGTTGCCCACCACGCGGACCGGGCCCCGGACGTAGCGGGGGCCGTTGCCGCTGCCGCCCGCGCAGTCGACGTCGCTCGCTATCGGGACGCAGGCGCCGCTGTAGTTCGGGTCGCAGTTGCTCGCGCGCTTGGTGCCGACCGCGATGACGCGCGTCACCGGGGCCCTGGTGGTCTTTTCGCTGATCAATTTCCGGGAGGTCTCCGCGCCATTGGTGTAAGTGACCTCGTAGGTCAGCTTCTTGACGCCCGCGACGCCGCGCCGGCGGATCTCGGTCTTGCCGGCGGCCAGCGCCGGGTCCTTTACCTTCCGGGTTTTGTAAGGGATCTTGCGCGTCGCCGTGACCGTGCGCGTCTCGACCGTCGGCGACCCCGTCGGGGACGCCGACGGGGTCGGACTCGCGCTGGTGGGCGTGCTGGACGCCGCGGATTCGGTGGGCTGAGCCTCCGGGTCGCAGGCGGCCAGCAGGAGAAGGCCGCATGCCGATAATGCCACGAAAGTGCGCCTCATATTTCCCCCTTTGCTGGAGGAAATCGTGCCTTTCACTAGTTAGCGGGTCAATGTAGCGGCCGTATTCGGTCAGGGCGCCTGTGCACCGGTCAGCAGGGAGCGGTGCTGCTCCATCAGGTCGGTGATCGGGCGCGGCGGGCGGCCGGTCAGGCGCTGGACCGTGTCGGTGAGGGGCTCGCCCCAGCCGGCGCGGAGCGCGACGCCGAAGGAGACGATCATGCCGCGGACGTCGTCGGGGACGCCCGCCTCGCGCAGGCCCGCCTCGAAGGACGCGTCGTCCACGCTCTGGTAGGCGACCGGGCGGCCGGAGACCTCGGCCGCGAGGGCGGTGAGGTCGGCGAAGCTGAGCAGTTCGGGGCCGGTGACGTCGTAGGTCCGGCCCTCGTGGCCGGACGACGTCAGCACCGCGGCGGCCACGGCGGCGCAGTCGTCGCGGTGGACGAAGGCGCCGCGGGCGTGGTCGGTGTTGTCGACCAGGACGCCGCGGGCGATCGCGGGCGGGAGGATCTGGGTGACCGGCGTCTCCGCGTACAGGCCGTTGCGCAGGTAGGTGACGTCCAGGCCGGAGGCGTCCAGCAGCTCGTGGGTGCGCAGGTGGTCCGGGACGACCGTGGACGGGCAGGCGGGGTCGACCATGATGTAGGAGGTGTAGACGATGTGCCGCACGCCCGCCCGCTTCGCCGCTTCGATGGCGTTCCGGTGCTGGGTGACGCGGTGGCCGAGCTCGTGCAGGCTGACCATGAAGAGCCGGTCGCCGCCCGCGAACGCGGCGGGCAGCGACTCCGGGCGGTCGTAGTCGCCGTACCGGACGGCCACGCCCCGGTCCGCGAACTCGGCGAGCGCGTCCGGATTCCTGCTGACCAGGATGACGTCATCGGGCGGCACCTTTTCCAGCGCGTATTTCGCGGTCGCGCGGGCGAGCTGTCCCGACGCACTGGCTATGACGATCCTCATCACGTTCCTCGATCAGTCGATTACGGAAGGCGAATTGCCGGGAGGGCGCTGGATCAAACTAAACTACGGAGCCTCGCCTGCGCCAGGAAGCTTGGAGGTCCAGCGACGTGTCACCGCCCGAGGCTTCGCGTCCGCTCATCGACGCCGCCCATCCGTCGTCCGCGCGGGTCTATGATTATCTGCTGGGCGGAAAGGACAACTTCGCCGCCGACCGGATCGCGGCCGCGAAGATCGAGGAGGCTTTTCCGGCGATCCGCGTGGGGGCCCGGGAGAACCGGCGGTTCCTGCTGCGCGGTGTCCGGTATCTCGCCGCCGAGGTCGGAATTCGGCAATTCCTCGACATCGGCACCGGCATTCCCACGTCGCCGAACTTGCACGAGGTCGTGCAGGGCATCACGCCGGCCGCGCGCATCGCCTACGTCGACAACGACCCCGTCGTGCTGGCGCACGCGCGCGCCCTGATGGTGTCCGATCCGCGGGGCAAGGTCGGCTACCTCGACGCCGACGTCCGGCGGCCGGCGGCCATCGTCGGCAGCCGCCTCATCCGGGAGGTGCTGGACTTCGGCGAGCCGATCGCCCTGGTGCTGAGCGCCATCCTGCACTTCATCCCGGACGAGGAGGGGCCGGCGGAGATCGTCCGCACCTTCGTCGACGCCCTGCCGGCGGGCAGTTACGTGCTCGCCACCCATGTGACGCCGGAGCACGAGCCGCGGCTGCGGCCCGCGTCGGCCGGATACCGGGAGGACGGCGTCCGCACGCAGCCCCGCACCGCCGCCGAGTTCGAGCGGCTCGTCTTCACGCGGCAGGGCCTGCGGCTCGTCGAGCCCGGCGTGGTCCTGGTGTCCGAGTGGCGCCGCGACCCCGGCGACCCGCCCGCGCCCAGCCCCGCGGAGGTCTCCGCCTACGGCGGCCTCGCCGTGAAGGGCTGACGCGAGAAGCCCGGGCCGCCGGGCCCGGGCTTCCGCGCGCCGGACGTCAGGTCACCTGCGCATCGAAGGCCCGCAGGGCCTCCGTCACCGGCTGGAAGAAGGTGACGCCGCCGGTCCGGCAGTCGCCCGAGCCTCCGGAGGTGAGGCCGAGGGCGGTCGTGCCGGCGAAGAGCGGGCCGCCGCTGTCGCCCGGCTCGGCGCAGACGTTGGTCTGGATCATGCCGGTGACGGTGCCCTCGGCGAAGTTCACCGTGGCGTTGGTGGCGAGGACGCGCCCGGTGTGGACGCCGGTGGTGCTGCCGCTGCGGGCGACACGCTGCCCGACGACGGCTTCGGCCGCCTGCGTGATGTCGCGCGCCTGCCCGTTGTAGAGGTTGACCGCGCCCGCGCCCGCGGCGCCGCGCTGCACCTGGACGAGCGCGAAGTCGTTGCCCGGGAAGCTGCTCTGCACGGTGGTGCCGAGCGGCCGGGCGCCCTGCGCGTCGGCGGTCCAGTTCCGCACGGCGTTGCCGCAGTGCCCGGCGGTGAGGAAGAAGTCCTGCCGGCCGCGCCGGACGTTGAAGCCCAGCGAGCAGCGGGCGCCCTGCCCGAAGATCGCGTCGCCGCCGAGGGCGAGGGTGTGCAGCCGGCCGGGGAAGCGGACCATCCGGACCGCCGTGCCCATCTGCCGGGCGGTGCGCTGGACGGCGGCCATCCGGGCGCCGGTGACCGAGGAGTCCGTCCACACGGTGACCTTGGACGTGGCGGGGTCGACGGCCCAGCCGGTGCCGGGGATGTCGGCGAAGGAGCTGCGCAGCGTGGCGGTGACCCGGCGCAGCTCGGCCGGGCTCCGCCGCGTCATCTTGGGGACGGCGCCCGCGGCGCGGACCGTGGCGGCGTCGGCTTCGTTGGTGACGGTGACGACGGGCCGTCCCGCCGAGTCGATGTAGGCGCCGGTCGTGCGGTCGCCGAGGCGGTGGGCGAGCCGGGCGGCGGTGGCGGCGGCCTGACCGGTGACGGCCTCCCCCGGCGCGGTCTGCCCGGCGGGCGCCTGCCGCCCGGCCTGGGCGTCGCCGGCGAGGCTCGCCTGCTTGCCGCCGGCCCCCGACTCGGCATGGACCACGTACAGCGCGCCGGCCAGGAGCCCGGCGGACCCGGCGACGGCCGCGGTCGTCGTGACCGCGGTGCGCAGCCGGCTGTTCCTCACGCTCATGAACCCTCCCGGGGGCGTCGATCTTCGCGTGGGGATACGCGCCCCGCCGGGACGGAGTTCAATCCCCGCGGGCGGCTCCGGCGGGGGTTCTCCGCCGCGCCGGGCCCGGGGCGGCGCACGGCGCCCTTGACGGCCTAGATAATCCACGCTTTAAATCATGCTGTGAAATAACGCGTGATCTGAGGGGCCCCCGCACACCACCCCACCCCCGAAGGAGATGCGCATGCATCCCGTCCCACCCCACGCCCCGGCCAGAAGAGCCTGGCCGGCGGGCGTCTTCGCGCTGCTGCTCGCCATCGCGCTCGCCGTCCCCGCCGGACGCGCCGCCGCGGCGGCGTGCGGCTCGGCGGACGCGGCGCTGAACCGGCCCGCGACCGCCTCCTCCACCGAGAACGGCTCCTTCCCCGCCTCCGCCGCCGTCGACGGCGACCCCGCCACCCGCT